>JBAWAI010000067.1:0-1566 GCA_049589215.1 Terriglobales bacterium
GCTCGAGTCGAATCGACGCTTCGCGATGGCCTCAAGGAGGCCGGCATCACCGGCCGCGTCGAAAGCCGCGTCAAGCGCCTCTACAGCATCCACAAAAAACTCATTCGCCAGCGCATCAGCGTTGATCAGGTCTACGATCTCTACGCTATGCGAGTCATTACTAACTCCGTGCAGGATTGCTACGCCGTCCTCGGCATCATCCACAACCTCTGGCGACCGGTACCGGGCCGGATTAAAGACTTCATCGCCATGCCCCGCCCCAACCTTTACCAATCCCTCCACACCTCGGTCATCACCGAAACCGGCGAGACATTCGAAATTCAGATCCGCACCGAAGAGATGCACAAGATGTGCGAGGAGGGCATTGCCGCCCACTGGAAATACAAAGACGGTCCCGTCTCCGCCCAGGACGAGCAGCGCCTCGCGTGGCTCCGTCAGGTTGTGGAGTGGCAGCGCGACGTCTCCGATCCCAACGAATTTCTCTCCACGCTAAAAGTCGATCTCTACCCCGAAGAGGTCTACACTTTCACGCCCAAAGGCAAAGTCCTCGTTCTGCCGCGCGAATCCACGCCGATTGACTTCGCCTACTCCATTCACACCGAAGTCGGCCACGCCTGCACGGGCGCCAAGGTCAACGGACGCATGGTGCCGCTGCGCCACAAACTCCACTCCGGCGACATCGTTGAAATCGTCACCCAGCCGGGACACAAGCCGAGCCGCGACTGGCTCGCCATCGTCAAGTCTTCGCGAGCGCGCAACAAAATCAAGCACTGGCTCAATGTTCACCAACGTGAGCGTGCCATTGAAATCGGCCGCAAGCTCGTCGAAAAAGAAGCGCGCAAATACCGCGTCTCGCTGAAAGACATCAAAGACGCCGATTGGCAGCGCATCGCCAGCGACTACGGCGTCGGCCGGCCCGACGACCTGATGGCCGGCATCGGCTACGGCAAGTACTCTGCACGCCAGGTGCTCGCCAAGTTTGCGCCTGCCGGCGCCGAGCCCATGTCTGACACCGAAGAGCAGGCTGCGTCGCATGGAATTTCCAGCGTAGTCCGTCGCGTTTTCGGGGGAGAATCGAACGCTATCGTCGTCAAAGGCCAGGGCGACCTGCTCGTCTACCGCGCGCGCTGTTGTAATCCCATTCGCGGCGAGTCCATCGTCGGATACGTTACCCGCGGCAAAGGCATCGCTGTCCACTCCGTCAACTGTCCCAACGTCACCAACCTTCTCTACGAACCCGAGCGGCGCATCGACGTACTCTGGGCCGGAGACAAAGAAGGCCAACCGGTCTCCTACCCCGTCAAAATCACGCTTCTCTGTGACGACCGCTTCGGCATGCTGAAACAAATCACCGCCGTCATCAGCGACACCCACACCAACATCCGCGACATCTCAGCTCGCACCGAAAACGGTCAGGCCAACGTCGACGTAGTCCTCGAAATCGCCGACCTCAAACACCTGCAGCGCATCATCGACGGCGTCCGCCAGATCCCTGGTGTCCACGACGTCCAGCGCCTGCAGAAGATTTAGACACTCGAACCGGATCGTGATGTTGGGCATTTGAGG
>JBAWAI010000068.1:0-8982 GCA_049589215.1 Terriglobales bacterium
GCTTTGGGCCCGTTTTGCCGTACTCCTGGCCGCATCTCTGGTCGTCGGCTGCCGTTCTTTGCTGGCTACGTTCACGCTGGCGCTGCACAACGACGAATACACGCACATCCTGTTGATTCTTCCCGTCAGTCTGGCCCTGATCGCTGCCGAGTGGCCGTTTCTGCGGCAGAAGATCTCTCCAAGTGTGCGGGCAGGTTTTGCTGTTATAGCGATCGCCATCCTTGCCGCGGTCTACCCAATCCTGCGCTCGGGCTCCCTCGCGCCTGATATCGCGCTCTCAATCCACATGTTTGCACTCGTGCTGTTTTGGTGCGGAGCCTGCATTCTTTGTTTTGGCATGCGAGTTGTCCGAGGATTGCTCTTTCCACTTTGCTTCCTGCTGTGGCTGGTGCCATTTCCGCAAGCCGTGTTGGCGAGCGTGATCGACCTTTTGCAGCGCGGCTCCGCGCTCTCCGCTCACGCCCTGTTCGCAGCCGCGGGCGTTCCGGTCTTGCAGGATGGCGTCGTGCTCAATATTCCAGGCCTGACCGTTGAAGTCGCCCAGGAATGCAGCAGCATTCGGTCCAGCTCCATGCTTCTGGTGACGGCCATGGTGCTCGCTCACGTGCTTTTGCGCTCACCATTGCGACAAGCTCTGGTCATTGCCGTCGCTGTCCCGCTATCGGTCGCAAAAAATGGACTGCGCATCTTCGTGATCTCCATGCTCGGCATTCGCGTCGATCCCACATATCTCCACGGACGCCTTCATCACCAGGGCGGAATCATCTTCTTCGCGATCGCACTCGCCATCGTGCTGCTATTGATCTGGCTCCTGAAGCGGCCAGAAGATAAAGCTGGGGCTGCGCCTTTGCTCTCCGAGGGTCGATTAACGTGAAGACGATTCGACGACCGTCGAAACACCGATTCACTTCTCTAGTCTTTGCGAGAATCGTGCTGTGTCTGTTCGTGCTTCTGCCCTCTGCGATCGCTCAGAGTCACCCCGACGCGAGCGCGAGTGCGGCGACGCCAAAGCTTCCCCAGCAAAAACCTTCTCAAAAAAGTGATGCGGTAGGCGGAGGTTGCAAGCCTCCACGGCCCGATCCGTTCGAGTGTCCGAAGCCAACCCGCTCTACTACTTCTTCTGATCCGATTGCCGCGCTGTCCGCCGCCCCAGCCCATTCTCACACGGTGAGACTGACCTGGAATGCGAACCCTTCGACGCCTAATTCCAATTCCCAAACAGCTACCGCTGGTTACTGTCTCTATCGAGGGACAACACGGGATATCCCCAGCACAATTCTCAGCTGCAAGACCTGCGAACGCGTCAACAAGGTTCCTTTAAGCGACATCGGATGCATCGACGAATGGACAAAAGCTGGCGCAACCTATTACTACGTTGTAGCCGCCATTAACCGCTGTGGCGCCATCAGCTCCGCTTCCAATGAGGCGAAGGCTGAGATCGACAAACCAAGTCCAAAGACTGTTTCCGAGAAGGATTTACGCTCCTGCCGAAAAGATGATTTAAAATAGATACATGCCGCAAGAACTCAGCCTCGGCCCCTACATCGACGTCGAGAAGGGCAAGCGCGTCGTCAAGGAACTGGTCTTCGGAAATCCCGTGCCCGAAGGCATCGTGATGACCACGCTCGATTCGACCGTCAACTGGATGCGCAAGAATTCCATCTGGCCAATGACCTTTGGCCTGGCTTGCTGCGCGATTGAGATGATGTCGATGGGTGCGTCGCGCTTTGATATTGCACGCTTTGGCGCAGAGGTCTTTCGTCCGTCGCCGCGGCAGTCAGACCTGATGATCATCGCCGGACGCGTCTCGAACAAAATGGCCCCCGTGATTCGCCAGCTCTGGGAGCAGATGCCCGAACCGAAGTGGGTGATCTCGATGGGCGCTTGCGCGACCTCAGGCGGCGTCTTCAATAACTACGCGCTGGTGCAGAGTGTGAACCAGGTCATCCCGGTAGACATTTACGTTCCCGGATGCCCGCCGCGGCCGGAGCAGCTCATCTACGCAATCACGCTCTTGCAGGATAAGATCATGACCGAGCGCGGAACAGTGCGAAAAGCTCTGAATCTGGCTCCCGTCGGCGAGTAGCCTCGCGCCTCGTACACCGCCGCGCTATTCTCCATCAAACCGTACGCGGCAACAGACTCCTCACTGCTTATTCCTGGCGACGATCTGCCGCTCGGGCGGCGTCATCTGGTTCCACACCGCAGTCAGATCTTTCTCGAGGATCTGATTATTCGGGTCAACGCGCAGGGCCTGCGCGAACCACGAATACGACGTCGGCAGATCGCGCGGTACACAGTGTCCCGTTGCGTACATAGTTCCGAACATGCTGCGGGCCTTGGCGTTCTGCATGGCCGAGGCGTCCTTTAAATTCTTGATGGCCTCCGCGCAATTCTCCGGCATGCCTCGCCCGTAGAGATAGGCTTCGCCTCTTTTATATTGCGCATCTCCTTTATCGCCTGATACCGGCACCACCGCGGGGGAAGGACGAGGCGCAGGTTTCGCCTCGGCGCGCGCAATTTTCTGAGCACGCGCAGTCGGTCGCGCCGGCTTCGAAGCCGCGGGAGGATTCTGATCTGCGTTGGACGCCGAATTCGAATTTGTCTTATCCGATTCAGCCTTCGACTCAGCTTGCGGTTCAACTTTCGGCGGCGGACTTGACTTCGCAGTCTCGACTGGAGCGGCAGGCGGCTGCGATGCGACCGAATTTGCTGGTGCGCCTGCGTTGGACGAAGACGCCGCTCCCGACGAATTCGCGTTGGGACGAGAACCGGTAGTGTCGGTAGAACTGGAACTCGGCGTCGTCGCCGGAGTTTGATCCGCTGGCGCTGTCTGTGCCGTGGCCTGGGAATCACTGCCCGCTGGTTTCACTCCGTTGTAATGTGAGTACGCCCAGTATCCGCCCGCGCCGAGAGCGGCGAGCAGCATCACCAGGAGAAAAACGCCGCGTGCGCTGACGCCCGAATCCTCCGGTTCAAAGAACGAATCGAGCCCCGAGAAAGACTCGTTCGCCGATCCCCCATCGTTCGAATCACTTCCGTCTCCATCCCTGAAGGGCTGGTTCAAACCTAAGAACGAAGGACTGGCGCTGGCGGCCGGCTCACGCACCGCATTTGCATTCGCTCGTACCGTAGTCTGGGCTACCGTTCTGGCCTCGTCATTTTGCGCGGCTTCAAATTGCGATGGGCGCGTCGGGTCGGAACTAACCGTTCTCGGCGCGCCGGCAGGGCGACGCATTTCGAGCGACGTGCCACACATTCCGCAATAACGAAAGTTTGACGAGTTGTTCTCACCGCAGTTGGGACAGATCACAGTGATTTCTCCACAGCTTGCATCTCTACTACTAGTCTAGCTCCCCACGGGCTTGTTCTCGTATGGTATTAGAATTCCCGGACCAGGGTTTGTCATGGGGAAAGCGCCTCAAAATCGTAACGCGGCTGGTCCCAGGAAATTTCAGGCCACACTCGAGCGCATGCGCTCCCGCCTGAACTGGACGATTATCCGCGTGCCTTTTGATGCAGCCACGGTTTATGGGATGCGTGGCCAGATCAATGTAAAGGGCGAAATCAATGGCTTTGCCTTCCGCACCTGCCTGTTTCCGACTAGGGACGGCGGACACATCCTGTTGGTAAACAAGAAGATGCAGAAGGCTGCCGGAGTGCGGCCAGGGGCTGTGGCTGAGTTCCGTCTTCAGCACGATACCGAGAAGCGAGTCTCAGGCATGCCTGAGCAACTGAAGCGGCTGATCTCCAGCGACAGGTCCTTGATCCGCTGGTGCGACGGCTTGAATCAGTCAACGCGTAACGACATCGCCAAGTGGGTGGGCCTGCCGAAGAGCGAGGCCGCCCGGTCGCGCCGCGCCGAGCAGCTTGCCGAGCGACTGATGGCAGTAAGAGATGCGGAACAGGAGTTGCCGCCGATTTTGCAGGTTGCGTTTGCGCGCAATCCGAGGGCGCGCACGGGTTGGGAGCGGATGTCGGCGGCGCGGCGGCGAGCGCATCTGTTCAGGATTTTCTATTACCGAACGCCCGACGGACGCGAGCGGCAAATTGAGAAGATGTTGGACGAGGCCGGAGAAGTTGAGGATTGGCGCTGCGACGATTGCTAACCTTCATTGCCCTCCCGCCAAATTCAGCGACGACTTCAATCTAAAAATCAATAACGTCTCAGACGGGACCCTCGCCGGCCCTGCGCTGGTGAAGGTCGCCGCGGCTGCGCCTGCTCCGGCGCCACTGGCCGCCCCGATGGCCGCGCCTTTTCCGTGACCAAAAATTCCTCCGACGGCTCCGCCAATAGCGGCGCCGACGCCCGTCTTCTTCATGGCGTCGGCGGATTTCGACGGGCCGAGCCTCTCGACCGGAATCGTCCGCACCGGATAACTCCTGCCCGCAATGGTTACGCTTTCGAGTTCAAGCGTCACTGAACTATGCCCGGTCATCTTGCCCGCCGGATCGACCCTGACTACTCGCAGCATCGCTGGAGCGCGGTTCATCGCCAGAGGCGATTGCAGACTCGCGCGTACACTTTGTCCGACCCTGGCCGTCGCGGAGTCGACCGGGTCGATGGTGCGGACCGCAATAGGCGCACCCGCCGGAAAAACCTGAATCAACGGTTGCACCATCGCCAGCTCGATCGTCTCGGTCAATGAATTGGATGCCCCGCCGCCCGAATACTCGGCCGTAATGGTGTGCGTGCCCGGACGCAGTTCGCGCGTCGTGAACGATCCAATGCCATCGGCCAGCTCTTCGGTTGCCATGGCAATCGAGTTGTCTTTAAACGTCACGGAACCCGTCGGCGTGTAGCCTTCGTATTGCAGCTTGGCCGTGAAGGTGACAGGAGTGTTCGGCGAAGCGGAAGGTGACGAAGAAGTCAACCTGATGGAGGTTGCGGCAGGCACGGCAACATGGCCGTCGATCACGCTGACCTCGGCCGCATCCGATGTCGACTCCTGAAAATGTTTATCCTCGGCGTTGTATCGCGCTGTGATCAGGTGCTGGCCGAGGCTCAGGCCGGTCGGGAACAATGCCGCGCCATTTGAAATCGCGCTGGTTCCAACCGAGGTTCCGCCGTCGAGGAAAGTGACCGTGCCAGTGGGCGTGCCAAGAGTGGAGGAAACGGTTGCGGTCAGCGGCACTGCGGTATTCGGCTGCACGGTTGCCGTCGCTGGCGCGAGCGTGACGGCCGACTCAGCCGGAAGCACGCGCAGTTCTCCCTGCACCGGAATGAACATGTAGCCGTCAGACCAATCCTCGTCCTGCTCACCTTTTTTGTGGATCACCTTAAGCGATCCGCGTTGCACGTGAATCGTGTAGGTATCGGGTGGGCTGGATTCGGACGCTTCCGTCCAGATGACAGGCGAGCCTTCAACTACAAGGTCGTTGTCGAGCGTGATCGGTTGCTCGGTTAAGTCGGGATTGGGCTGGTGATATTGACGAACCGCGCTATCGGCACTGGAGATGATATGGATCGCGGGCGCGTGGGCGAAGGCGACACACGTGGCAATGAACAGCGCGAAGATGACAACCAGAGCGGCGATGCGGACCTGGGCATCTTTGCGGAGAGGCGAATCTTGCTCATGGGCCGCGGAGAGCGCATGCAGCGGATCGCGCAACCTTAGCAAATCGCCTTCGCAGAAAGCCAGCACTGCAACACACCATCCGGTGGCGGCCCACACGCAGGCGAAGACGTGAATGTTCTGGACGTGGCGCAGGAGTTCAAACGCCATGGCAACGATGGCTGAGACAAAACCGCACACCGCCATCTCTCGCGGACCCCAATGTCGTTGCGCAACCACGAAAACGCCGAATAAGACGGCAAACAAAAAGCCGGAGAAGGGAACTATGATCTTCGAGCCGACGCTCAGCGAGCCGACTTTCTTCTCCGCTCTTTCTTCTTCTGTGCCAACGGGTCCATTCGTGACAAAGGAACCCACGTTGTTGATTGCTTGTCCGCGATCGATTGTCGCGGGGCTGCCGGCCGCGGCCGATGCAGCCCGGAAGAGACTTGGACCCGGCGCCCACGTGGCGAGAAGCGCCCAACTCAAGCCGGACTGCATCACGACGCCAATCACCAGCGCGATCGAGAGCCAGCCGCCCACAACTTTGAACGCCGCCTTCAGTCCGCTTTTTGTGCCGCGAATCAGCGCGTAGGTCAGAACTCCGAAGAAGATCGCAAGCCCGGCCGCCACGAAGATGGTCTCTCCGTTCGGGAATTGTTCATGAGTCTTCTCGAGCAGAGTGTGAGAGGCAACCACCACCGAAACGAAAGCGAGAAACAATATCGAGCGCACGAAGAACGACTCGTCTTCATCCTCAGCGCGCTTTCCGGAGAACACATCCTTTAACAGATCAAACAGTGGCTCGACGAACTGCCAGAGCAGAAACGCAATGACGGCGATGACGAGTAGATCCCAGAAGCTGAAATCGCGTGCTTTGATCTGTTGAATGGTCGTCCAGAGTCCATAACACGCGAGAAACCCGAAGGTCGCACCCGAGCACGCGGCGAGCGATAGCCGAAGCTCTCGAGCCTTGGACCAGTCAAATTCGTTTGCGGCTGTCATCCATCGCTGGAAGAGCGCCGCTGGTGCGGGTCTGCGCAGCCCGGCCATGGGAGCCGCAACCGTAAGTCCGAGGGACGGCGCCGCGGCGACCTGCGGAGCCGGCGCGCTCAAATCGGCGCGCGCCAGCTTGCGGACCAGGTAAAGGCCGATGCCAGAAAGCGCCAGCAACTGGAGACCGTTGTCGAGTGAGCCGAGGATCGAGGCGAAAAGCAAAAAGACGCCCGTCCAGTACTTCGACATGGCCGCCGATGGCGACCGGCCATTCACGAACGCCGCCACCTGCCGCGGCCACTTGAAATTCCATGCAATGCAATAGAACGGAATGAACTGATATCCCACCGCTTTAGCGGGCGTGATCGGATAAGAAGAATCGGTGGCTCCAGCCAGAATTTTATGAATTCGATAAACCGACCAGAACCAATAAACCATTCCCGCGACATAGACCAGCGCGTTCAGCACGGCCAGCACGCTGAGTGACAGCGTGGGCCCCGTAGGGTTCGTAAGCCAGACAAGCGTCTTTGGCAATTGGCTCACCGGCCGGCCGCCCACTGCCTGCATCAAACCGGTGAGAGATCCAAATGACAGCTCGAGCAAAACCAGCACGCCAGCCAGGGCGAATCCCGGCCACGCCTTCGGCAGTGCGAGTGAGGCGGCGGCCGATCTCTGGGGGATCTGGGAGGGAGAAACAGCGATAGGCATGCTAACAGTGGGATCAGCCACTCTTGGCCTCCAGCGAAGTAATATCAGGGTGGCTTTGAGCGGAGATCCCGCGGGGAACGGATCTCCGGGCGCACTCAAAACCTGCGGCATTTTACCGCGATTTCTCGAAAGAGTGCGAACGTTTTATTGGCCAAAACGCAGCCGATCTTCGGTCAGCCGGTCTTCACTTCAAATCCCCAACCGCCGCCATTTGGATAACACTCACGCGCTCTTCAGCAGCGATCTCTGCGGAGCATACACGCCGATCTGCTTCAGCATCCCCAACTGGTCCCAGTTATCCCAACCCTCAACAATCTGATTATTCTTGATGCGAGCCATGCTCATCCCGGTCATCCGCACTTTTTTGCCGGTGGCCGGCATGCCCAAATGATCGCCACTATGCGTCATCGTGCCCGACCAGCGCGCCACTACCATATCTCCCGCGCCGAAGGCATCTTCCACCACGATGTTGATGTCCGGAAAAGCGCCCCGAATACGCTCTGCAAACGCCGCAAACTCCGCCGGTCCGCGCAGCGGCGTGCCATCCTCAAGCTCACCCATGCCCACTCCATCGGGAGCCATTAAGCTATAAATCGTCTGCGTCCGGCCCTCATTCCACACCTCTCGGAACCACCGTCGTATCAACTCCACATTTGTTTCAACCGACATACTCGTGCTCCTATATTCAGACTCATTCGCTCACACTACTTGTGCGTCCAGACCATATCTCTCATCGCAACATACCGCAAGCCATAACTCACTAATCTAACTCGCTAATTAAAACCACTAACACCACCATCACCCGTTCGCCCGAGCCTGTCCCACCATCTCCACCAGAACCGTCCTCGTTTCCGTCGCGTTACTAACTTCCCGCAAAAATGCAATCCGGGCGCCTTTCATCCCCTCATGTGTCTTCAGCCGCACCTGGAATCCAAGCCGGTCAACCGCGGTCATCGTTCCTTCCTGCGCCTCAATGCCGGCAAATTTCCTCGCCAGCAGCAACAGCGCCTCCCGGTGGTCAGCATTCATGTGCTCAATAATGCCGCTCGTCGCGTCAGCCAGTGGGTCGGGCCGGCTCAGTACATACTCTGGGCCCGCGACCCACCCCATTACTCCAAAGCCGCCCACGTAATAAACGTCCACGACTTCCATTCGATAAAAAGCAAAGTCTTCGAAGTCCACCCAATACTTGCTATTCGCATAGCGTGCCAAGTAGAGCCCGCGCGCCTCCGCTACCTCCGGCTCAGCGATTCGCTCAACATTTCCAATCAACGTCACCCGCGACGCTCCCAGCGGATCGCCGCTGCCATCCTCCTGCGTAACCAGCAGGCTCGCGCGTGAGTCCGCCTGCAAATTCTGTGTGTGCATCGCCATCGAGCTGATCAGGAAAATCGGCCGCCCCTGTTCATCCAGCCCGTAGGGCATCACCGATCCAAATGGAAACCCCGGCTGCTTTCGCGAAAGCGTTGACAGGCTACCGATGCGCCCCAGGTGCATTAGCGTGCGCGCCCGCTCCGCGAATGATGGCTCCGGCACCGGCGGTCGATCAGTCGTAGTCCGCGCGTGTCTTCCAATGGAAGAAGTGCTCATAAATGAAATCTCCTCGCACCACGATTATGCGCCATCCAGATTGATTGTTGTGAAATGCAGCCGCTTCACACCTTTTACGTTTCCCACCGCAAACAAAAAAAGGCGGGACCAGGATCGGTCCCGCCACAAGCTC
>JBAWAI010000069.1:0-3371 GCA_049589215.1 Terriglobales bacterium
CCGGTGGCGTCAACGGACGTGTCCGCAACTTCATTACGTTCAATCAATCCGGACGGCAATCCCAGACGCGCGCGCAATTGGCTCTCCCGGCGCGCCATCTGCCCCTCATCCCGTTCATGATCGTAGCCCCGCAGATGCAGCAGTCCATGCAGCACAAGCACCTTCACCTCTTCTGCCGCGCGATGTCCGAGAGCGCGCGCGCTCTGCGACGCCATCTCCGCTGAAATCGCAATCTCGCCGGCGAATTCATTTCGCGCTTTCTTTGTCCGCGCGTCGCCATCGACAAAATTTTCGCCCGCCGGAAATGACAGCACATCCGTCGCTTTGTCTTTCCCGCGGAACCGCCGGTTCAATGACTTCATCTCCAGGCTCGAGGTAACCAGAATATTCACCGAGCCTTTTAGGCCCGCTGCCCGCCGCGCCCGCGTTGCAAAGCGCAGCAGTGCGAGCTCGCTCAACCCCGGCACGCGCTTTTGAAAAATAACCAATCTCCTGTCTCCGGATTCATCACCCTAGAGATGCGTCGGGCACTGTCTCGTCGCGTCTTACCCAAAGCGAAAAGGAGGGATGCAAGCTCCCTCCTTCAAACTTCGTCTCGGTTTAATTCCGTACGCGCGGTTCTTCGCTCGCCATCCTCACCTGCGCCGGCGGCGCCACCGAACCCTTCTCAACTTCGTCGCGCTTGACATTATTATTCGTGACGCTGTTCGGAGCATTGTTCGGAGGGTTGTTTGAAACATTGTTCGGAACATTGCTCGGAACATTGTTCGCGGCGCTATTCGAAATATTGTTCGAGGCAGCGTTCGTAACGGGATCCGCCGGCTTCGCTCGTCGCGACGCGTCGACCAGCGTGGGCCGCGGCTCCAGCAGCGGCAACTGCTGCCCGATAATTCGCTTGTGTTCGTCGTAGGCGCGAATGATGCGCTGCACCAGGTGATGCCGCACCACGTCGCTCTCATCGAAGTGCACGAAGGCCAGCCCGTTCACGCCCTGAAGAATGTCGATCGCTTCGAGCAATCCGCTGCGCCGCGCGTTCGGCAAATCGATCTGCGTGATGTCTCCCGTGATGACGGCCTTCGAACCAAATCCGAGGCGCGTCACGAACATCTTCATCTGCTCTGAGGTCGTGTTCTGCGCCTCGTCCAGAATCACGAACGAGTCGTTGAGCGTGCGCCCGCGCATGAAGGCGATGGGCGCAATCTCGATAATATTTTTTTCCAGGTAGCGTTCCACGCGCTCCGCGTCGAGCATGTCAAAGAGCGCGTCATAGAGCGGCCGCAGGTAGGGATCGATTTTTTCCTGCAGCGTGCCCGGCAAAAATCCCAGCCGCTCGCCGGCTTCGACCGCGGGCCGCGCCAGGATGATGCGGTTCACCTGCTTATTAAGGAGCGCCGAGATGGCCATGGCAACGGCGAGATAAGTTTTTCCGGTTCCGGCCGGGCCGACGCCGAAGACCATGTCATGCTGCTCGATCGCCTCGAGATAGCGGCGCTGGTTCTGGCTCTTCGGCTGGACGGTGCGGCGGCCGAACGAGCGCTGGCGGCCGGCTTCAGCGAGCCCGCGCAGCGTGACGTTCGCGTCGGTCACGAGCACGCGCAGCATGCTGTTGAGGTCGCCGTTCTGGAACTGGTAGCCGCTCTTGCGCAGTTGCTCGTAGTCGGCAAAGAGCTGCTCGGCGCGCGCCACGTCGCGCGGCGCGCCCTCCAGGTCGATGTGGTCGGAGCGCAGGTCGATGTTGACGTTCAGTCCGTCTTCGAGCACGTGCAGGTTTTCGTCGCGCGTGCCGAAGAGAGTTTCGACGTTCGGGGTCAGATCGATACTTTTTTTCATTCGGGTCTTGTTGGTTCCGCCTCGGGCGGCTTTCTGGGGGCCCTGCTTGAGATGCTACTTCGGATGCCTGTGGATCGGGGCGTTTTAAGCGCAAAGGATGTCTCTACGGTGGAAGCTGCCGGAACGCGCGCCCTTGAGGGGCGGAAGACAACCATTGGCTAAAGCCTAGCGCGGGAGGGGGTGGTAGTCAATGGCTTGCCGGACCTACCTGGTCGCGGCATAGGTGGACAGCTGGCAGGATGTGTTCCACGTGGAGCACGGGGCACAATTCAGGGAGGGCTCCATGGGGAGCAGGTCTTCGTTTTTGGGGAATGCTCCACGTGGAGCAATTGACATTATTGTACGTACAGCTTTCCGGAAGTTTGGCGAATGAACTACGAACAAAATAAAGTTGGTTTGCGGGTGGCCGTGAAAGAGGGCAAATCGGGGATTTTCGCCGGGTGGGTGTTTACTATCTGGCTATGTGCTGCCTATTTTGAGCTTCTTTTGAGTTATGAGAACGTTGGAGTTAGCGCGGATGGGTAGTTCGCGGTTCTAGAATGTGACAGTTACAGCGAAGTATCCGAGAGTAAGGGACTTACTCGTTCTAGCTCGCTTCGCTTTCCTTGTTATCGGGGGTTTCTGCGGCTGGATTTTGTCAAGTTGACAGGGTATGCACTGGACGCAGTTTTGCGCGCCGCACGACGCGGGATTGAACGCCTGCCGGTGGGGATTTGGGAACATCCCATCTTGTCTCTGGATTCCCGAAGAGTCGTAGCGCCCAGGTTAGCGCCCAACCCCTGGGTGCGAACCTGGGGCACCGGGCTTGACAATCATACATTGTGGACTATTACAGGCCGACGTACCGGGTTTTATAGGATTATAATTCGTAAGATCTCGGGACCCGGCGAATCTCCTCCGCAAGCCGCTGAACCGAGAGGGCCTAGTTTTACACAACAGCCTCAGGCCTCGGATGGACTCTATGAAGCGCGTTTCTCTTTTGTGCTTGTTCCAAAGTCTGGCAACTGCATTGATGTTATCGCAGTCTATGCCAATCCAAAATCTAAACGAGGGGAAACCCGCTCCTCTCAGCAAGTTTTCTTTCACCGGACAAACTAGCTTGATGGTTCCGGCCAACGCCCTCGAAAGCTATGGCAATTTGCCCTTGAGCTTTGAAGTAAATAGTGGACAGATCGACGGGCGCGTAAAGTTTTTTTCACGCACAGGTATGTACACTCTTTTTCTTACAAGCGATGATGCGGTGTTCGCAGTGGAAGCCTCCAAGACAGCTGGCGAATCAAAGGTGGCGGGTGCCGCTGTCCCATCGAAGTTTATTAGTACCACGTCAAAAGAAAGTACTGTTTTGTCAATGAAACTACGCAATGCCGATTCAGTGGCAAGAATCATTGGTGTAGACGAATTGGCAGGCACGAGCAACTACTTCATCGGAAGAGATCCAGCGAATTGGCGGACGAACGTTCGCATTTATGCGAAGGTTAAATACGAAGGAATCTACCCTGGCATTGACCTCCTTTACTATGGCAACCAGCGGCGGCTTGAGT
>JBAWAI010000070.1:0-11214 GCA_049589215.1 Terriglobales bacterium
GTCCAGGCGCTGCTTTTTCGCCTTGAGATTCATTTCTTCGAGTTCGTCGTAGGGGATCGCTAGAAAGTTGCGGAGTTCAGTTGACATGCCTCTCCTCGTTTAAGAAATACTATGCAAACAAAGCTGCAAAAATCGTATCCGAGCCCCAGTCCGAAAAGCTCTGGGCGTGACGATGAACATAATAAGGTAGCGCGGCGGAGGCGAATGAGACAAATAGAAATCGATTATGGAGGGGATTAAGGAGACTTATTTCGGAAAATGCAGCGATTGTGGTGCAAGTTGGGCGCGGTCGTCCGTGAAATAATCGGGTACGAGGAATGAGTGTGAGCTGTCAGATTTGCGAGTTGCGTAAAGAGAAGCGGTTCTGTCCGGCGGTGCACGGGCGAATTTGCGCGCAGTGCTGTGGCGAGCAGCGCGAGGTCACGATCGATTGCCCGAGCGAGTGTGTTTATTTGCAGCAGGCGCGGGAGCATGAAAAGCCGCGGGACGCGAACGATCTGGATCGGGCGGCGATGTTTCCGGACGTTGAGATTGGGGAGCAGTTTCTTTATGAACGCGAGGAGTTGATTCTGGGGCTTAGCTTTGCGTTGGCGAAGTGCGCGCGTAGTGGAGGTGCGCTGGGCGCGGCTCTGTATAGCACGGCAGGGGATGGCTCGGCGGGAAACCGAGCACTTACAGATCGCGATTTGATTGGGGCGCTCACTTCGCTGGCGCAGAGCTATCGGACCCTGGTGGAATCGAGTTTGATTTATGAGCAGGCCCCGGCAAATCTGGCGCAACAGCAAGTGGCGCGTGAAGTGGAGACGATGGTCAAGGAATTTCGCGAGGCTGAGACGAAACATCTTGGCTACTCGCGGCTGCGCGATTCAGAGGTCTTAAAGGCTCTGGTATTTTTGCTGCGGATGGGAATCTCGCGGACTTCGGGGCGACCGAAGTCTCGTGCGTTTGTGGATTTCCTGTTTGCTCAGTTTCCGGAGAAAGCATCGTCTATTGCTGCGCCGGAAGAGGCTGGTGGACGGATTATTGTTCCGTGACGGCGAAGTATCATTGCCAAACGGCTTAGACTGAAGGGTAATACAAGAACTGGTTAGTGCATGCGTTGGCTGGTTAATACTAGTAAGTTACTTCCTATCGCTCTGAAGACTCTCGCAAGCAGGCTTTCGGCTCGCACCAAACTTTAATAGATTTTCCACCGCGATCTTCCATAACATTCGAAAAGGAGCACGTCATGAGCAACGGATTTGCTTTCGGCGATCCCAAGCCGACGCCTGACAACTATGACACTTTTAACCCGAAGGATGTTTTTGCCGATTCCGGCATCAACGTCACGGCCGTTCCTGAGGCCATTCCAAAACCGTGGAAAACGCCGTCTGAGATGACGCTTGACCAGGTGATCGGGGCGGCGGCCGTTCAAACGATACAGAAATCGGGGAGCATTGTATTTCATTGTTTGGGCGACACCGGCGGCGTCAAGGAGCCGGCACATCAGTTCGCGGTGGCGGATGCGATGACGGCCGACCTTGCCAATAGCAAAGGCGGACAAGCATCGTTCCTGTTTCACCTCGGCGACGTTGTTTATTATTTCGGACAGGAAGTGTATTACTTCGATCAGTTTTACGATCCCTACCGCGACTATAACGCTCCGATTATTGCGATCCCTGGAAACCACGATGGCGTAATGTTTCCGAGGGAGACGGCGAAGTATTCGCTGGAGCCCTTCTGGAATACTTTCTGCACCAAGACTCCAGCGCATCTCTCGGATGCGCAAGGCTGCGCGCGAACGACGATGACGCAACCCGGCGTCTATTTCACGCTGGACGCGCCGTTCGTGAAGATTATCGGCCTCTACTCAAACACGTCGGAGTCGGTGGGAACGCTGCGTGGACTCGGCGGCGACATGCAGCAAATAAATTTTCTTACCAGCCAGTTGCAGGCCGCGGTGACTCAGCGAAAGCAAGGCGACAAGAGGGCGCTTATTATCGCCATTCATCATCCACCTTTTACCGGGAGCACGGACCACTTCCCGAGCGCCGCGATGCTCGCGGATATAGACGCGGTGTGCAAGCAGGCAGGCATCATGCCCGATCTTGTTTTGTCGGGGCACGCGCACCTGTACGAGCGCTACATCCGCACGGTGGGTGGGAGCGAAATTCCCTACACCGTTGCCGGGAACGGCGGCTATTACGATCTTTCGGGCATGAAGACGGGGAAAAATGGGGCGTCACCCAAGCCCGGCGCGAAGGGGACCGACGGCCAGGGCAATCCGCTCGTCTTGATGGCCTATGCGGAAAGTACATTCGGGTTCTTGCGGATCACAGTGGATGCAAAGACGATTTCGCTGGAAGCGATCGGCGTCGACGAGCAATCTGGGAAGACTTTGTCACTCGATAGCTTCACGGTCGATCTCGTTAAACATACGGTGAGCGATGCCGGCAGCACTGGCAAGGCGCGAAGCGCTGCCGCTCGCAAAGGAGAACTGCCGGAGGGCGCGACGGCAACTGTTCGTTCCGCAGTACGTTCGGCTGCTAAGAAAAAGACAACGAGAGGGCGAGGACGGCGTTGAGATGCTGCCTGAAATCTTGCGGTCTCTTTTACGAGATGCGCCGAACGATTTGACCTTCCGGTAGATCGGAGAGAAGTTCGCTGGCTGCTTTGTTCAGCAAAGGATGCCGCGCGGCCGGCGCGATTTCGGCTAGCGGCGCGAGCACAAACCTTCGCTCGTGCATCGCGGGATGAGGGATTGTCAGGTCCTGATCGTTTACGGATTGATCGCCGAACAAGACAATATCAATATCGATTTTGCGCGGACCCTTGTCGCGAAAGCGCACGCGGCCCATTCCAGCCTCGATGGCCAGGACGGACTTGAGCAGTTCGTGCGGAGTCTGATTGGTTTCGAGGGCAATCGCGCAGTTCAGAAACCAGGGCTGGTTGGGGAGGTCGACTGGCTGAGCTTCGTAGAACGACGAGAGAGAGCGCATCGAAGCGATGGCCTTTATTTGTTCGATCGCCTCGCGCAGATTTGCTTCGCGATCTCCGATATTCGAGCCCAGCGAAAGATAGGCGACTTCTCCCATTTATTTCTTTCCGGTCGAAGACTGCGCTTTCACTCGCTTGCCGGCGACAAATCCTGCACTCTCGCGAGAGAATGCACGGTTTCTTTGAACACGCGTCCGCGATGCTCGTAGTTCTGGAACTGGTCAAAGCTGGAGCAGGCGGGGGCGAGGAGAACGACGTCACCCGGCGAGGCGGAGGCGGAAGCGCGCTGGACGGCGGTTTCGAGCGTCTCAGCGTGGTCGATTTCAGTCGCGCCCTGAATGTGCGATTCGATTTTAGCGGCGGCGGCGCCGATTGTGTAGACACGCTTCACGCGGGCGCGCAGCAAGTCGTTGAGGACGGTGTAATCGCTGCCTTTATCTTTGCCGCCGAGAATGACGTGAATGTTGGCCGGGAAAGATTCGAGGGCTTTAATGGTGGCATCGACGTTGGTGGCTTTCGAGTCATTGTAGTAGTCGACGCCCGCGACTCTGGCTACGAATTCGAGGCGGTGCTCGACCGCTTTGAAGTTGCGCACGGCCTGGCGAATTTGTTCGGGATGGGCTCCGGCTAACATGCCGACGGAAATTGCGGCGAGGACATTTTCGAGGTTGTGCGCGCCTTTGAGCGGAATTTCGCTGAGCGGCATGATTTCGCGCTCGGCTTCCGGAGTTTGCCCGCTGCCGACCGTGTTCGCGGACGAGGGCACCCGCGCTGCACCGCGGAAGAAAATGTGCGCGCCGCGGACGAAAGCTCCCGTGCCGATTTCCTTTTTGCGGCTGAAGAGGAAGCGCTGAGCGAGCGTGCGCTCAGCGAGGTCAACGGTCGTAGGATCGTCGGCATTCAATACCGTGAAATCCTCGGGGCCCTGGTTCTCGAAGATGCGCGCTTTGGCGCCGACGTAATTCGCGAAAGTCTTGTGGCGGTCGAGATGATCTGGCGTGATGTTGAGGATGACGGCGATCCGCGGACGAAAGTCGACGACGGTTTCGAGTTGAAAGCTTGAGACTTCGAGAACGATCCAGGTGTTGGGCTTGGCCTGACCAACGAAGCTGATGGCCGGCGTGCCGATGTTGCCGCCGACGAGAACGGGGATTTTGGCGGCGGCCAGGATTTCACCGGCGAGCGTAGTGGTGGTGGTTTTGCCGTTGGCTCCGGTGATGGCGGCAATGGGACCGGGCAGAAACTGCGCTGCGAGCTCGATTTCGCCGATTACTTTTTCGCCGAGGCTGCGGGCCTGCACGAGTTGCGGCGCGTCGACGGGGACGCCGGGGCTGACGACGATGAGATCCTGATCGCGAAAGGTGCGGTCGCCGTGACCACCGGTCTCGACGGCGATGCCGTGCTCGAGGAGAAGAAGGATTTCGCTGCGGAGTTCGGCTTCGGGCTTGGAATCAGAGACGGTGACTTGGGCGCCTCGCGACTTGAGGAAGAGAGCGGAGGCTACGCCGGACTTGCCGAGGCCGACTACGAGGACGCGTTTGTCTTTGAGATCCATCAACCCCTTATTTCACCACAGAGTCACAGAGACACGGAGAAAAGCAATTGTGGAATTTGGGTTCGTATGTCTCTGCATTGTGACTCTTTGGTGCAAGCTATCTTAATTTTAGCGTTGTCAGTGCGAAGAGCGCGAAGACGAGCGATGCAATCCAGAAGCGCACGATCACTTTCGATTCTGACCAGCCGAGCAGTTCGAAGTGGTGATGGATGGGCGCCATTTTAAAAATTCTTTTTTTGCGCAGCTTGTAGGAGCCGACCTGCAGGATCACCGAGAGCGCTTCGATGACGAAGACTCCGCCGATGAATGGGAGCAGAAGCTCTTGCTTGATCATGACGGCAACTGTGCCGATGGCGCCGCCGAGAGCGAGCGATCCAACGTCACCCATAAAGACTTCGGCGGGATGCGCGTTGTACCAGAGGAAGCCGATGGAAGAGCCGACCATGGCTCCGCAGAAAATGGTTAGTTCGCCGATCTGCGGCATGCGCTGAAGTTCGAGATAGGTGGCGAAAGTGGCGTGGCCGCTGAGGTAGGTGAGGACCGCGAGCGCTCCGGCGGCGATGACGGTGCAGCCGATGGCGAGGCCGTCGAGACCATCGGTGAGGTTGACCGCGTTGCTGGAGCCGACGATGACGAGCACAACGAAAGCAATGAAAGGCAAAAAAGCCAACGGCCAGAGGTGCGGATTGGCCGCCCAGCGCTCGATCACGAGGTCGGGCTTGAACTGTTTGAAAAATGGAACGAGCAGTTTGGTGGAATACTCGCCGCGATGTTCGAGAAAGATGAGCGCGATGGCGATGACGACGCTCGAGGCGACCTGGTAGCCGAGTTTGGCGCGCGCGGTGAGGCCGAGATTGCGGCGGTTAACGACTTTCAGGTAATCGTCGGTAAAACCTATGGCCGCGAAGGCGAGCGTGGCGAAGACGGCGATCCACACGAAGGGATTGCTGAGGTCGGCCCAGAGCAGCGTGGGCACAAGAATCGCGATGGCGATGAGCAGACCGCCCATGGTCGGAGTGCCGGCTTTTTTCTGGTGAGCCTGCGGGCCCTCTTCGCGGATGTACTGGCCGATTTGGAAATCACGCAGACGCTGAATTACGATCGGGCCGACGATGAGCCCGGTAAAGAGCGCGGTGAGACTGGCGAAGGCGGTGCGAAAGGTGAGATAGCGAAAGATGCGGAATGGCGGAAAGTAGTGATAGAGCTTCAGGTATAAAAGCCAGTAGAGCAATCCGCCTCCAAGAACAGTTGTCAGTTCTCAGTTGTCAGTTCTCAGAAAGACCAACTACCAACCATCGACTGCCAACCCTCAGTTAACGCTTGTTCGCGATCGGATCATTGGTGCTCCCGATCTTTGTCTTTCCACTTCTCTTGCCGCTTTTCTTTCCACTTTTCCAGCGCTTTCTCCAACTTCACGCCGCGTGACGCTTTCAACAACACTACATCGCCATCTCTTGTCTCACGCGCCAGCCATTCGCCGGCCTCTTCGGGCGTAGGCACGAACTCGGCGCTGGCTCCCGCTTTGCGGGCGGCTTCGACCATGGCCAGGGCTGAACCGCGCACTCCCAGAAGCACGTCGATCGCCTTTCCCGCGATGTGCTCACCGCACTGGCGATGCAGAGCCTCGCCCATCGGCCCAAGTTCGAGCATCTCACCTGCCACCACGATCCGGCGTTTTGCCGGCATCGAGGCCAGCGTATCGACCATGGCGTTCAAAGCGTTCGGATTGCAATTGTAACAATCGTTGATCACCGTGATGTTGCCTAGCTGAACGACCTCGCCGCGCTTGTCGGCCGGGGTCAGGGTGGACAGGGCCTCGGCAATTTCGGAGGGCGTGATGCCGTGCTCGGTCGCCACGGCGGCCGCGGCCAGCACGTTATAGACGTTGTGTTGGCCGAGCAACGGGCTGTGTACGGGTTGACGCATTCCACCGCAAATCAGATCGAAGCTCGTGCCGCCGGCGCCAGTTGGCTCGATTCTCTCGGCGCGAACGTCGGCAACGGGACTCAGGCCAAACAGGATCACTTTACCTTTGAAGTCGCGGCCGAACTGGCTGACGTATTCATCGTCGGCGTTGAGGAACGCGGCGCCGGAGCTGGGCAGGGCTTCGACCAACTCGTACTTTGCGCGCGCGATGCCGGCGATCGAGTCGAAGTATTCGAGATGCACGGCGGCCACGTTGGTGACGACTCCCTGATTGGGAAGCGCGATGCGCGCGAGGGCAGCGATCTCGCCTGCGTGCGACATTCCCATTTCAACGACCGCAAGATCGTATTCCGGCTCGAGCGTGAGCAAGCCGAGCGGGAGGCCGAAGTGATTGTTGAAATTGCCCTTGGTGCGGTGGACGCGATACTGAACCGAAAGCAGATGCGCGACGGCCTCTTTGGTGGTCGTCTTGCCCATCGATCCAGTGATACCGATGGCGGTCTTTCCCCAGAGCTTGCGGACGGCGGTGGCCAGGGTTTGCAGAGCGACGAGCGCGTCATCGACCGCGAGCAGGTCTTGGGAAGTGGGATAACGGGCAAGTTGATCTTTGCGGATTATGGCTGCGACGGCCCCGCGGGTGAGCGCGGCTTCAACAAAGTCGTGGCCGTCGAGACGCTCCCCTTTTACGGCGAAAAAGAGTTCGCCAGGCTGGATGCTGCGCGAATCGATGGAATATCCCTGCGCGATCGCGCGCGGGTCGTAATCACCGGCTGCGGCAACGAACTCGGCGATGCGTGAGAGTGAAAGCTTCATGCGGAGGTCTCGGCATGACTGGCTTTTATTGGCTGAGCACACTCGTAGCCAAAAGCAGCCAGCGTCTCGCGAGCGACTTCAACGTCGTCAAAGGGTACAGCCTTGCCGTTTGCGGTTTGTGTTTTCTCGTGGCCCTTGCCAGCGAGAAGGACGATGTCTCCGGGCGCAGCTTGACCGATGGCGAGCGCGATGGCTTTGCGGCGGTCAGGTTCAATAACGTACTTCGGGCCGGACTTTTGGAGGCCGGCTTTTTCGAGACCGGCTCTTTGCAGACCGGCTTTTTGCAGCCCAACGACGGCATCATTGATGATGGCGAGTGGATCTTCGGAGCGCGGATTGTCGGAGGTGAGCACAACGAAATCGCTGCCCTTGCCAGCAGCATCGCCCATCAGCGGGCGTTTGGCGCGATCGCGATCTCCACCGCAGCCGAAGAGCGTAATGACCCTTCCCTTTTGGCCTGGGCTCGAACGGGCGGGGCCGCCCGCGCCTCCATCTGGACTTTTATCCGGACTATGCGCGACGAAATCTCGAGCGAGGGCGGTGAGGTTGCGGAGCGCCTCATCGGTGTGCGCGTAGTCAACCACCACCGTGAAGGGCTGTCCGCAATCGACCTGCTCAAAACGGCCGGGAACGTGGGTGAGAGTAGCGATTCCTTTAACGATCGCTTCGGCGGAGCAGTTGCGCGCATAGGCCGCCGCGGCGGCGGCGAGCACATTGTAGACATTCACTCTGCCGATCAGTGGGGTCCAGATTGTGACGTTGCCCGCAGGCATTGTCATCTGAAAGCGACTGCCGCGAGCTGTGAAATGGAGAGACTCGGCGTGGAAGTCTCCCGCGGTAAGGCCATAGGAGAACACGACGGAACTGTTCCTCTTCGCCTGCTGCAAAAGCTCTCGGCAGTGCTCGTCGTCCACATTGAGAACGGCGGCGCGCGGCGGACCGGTGCCGCAGCCCTCGAACAAAATCTGCTTGGCGCGGAAGTAGTCATCCATGGTGCCGTGGTAGTCGAGATGATCGCGAGTGAGATTCGTAAACACGGCGACGTCAAATGGAATTCCGAAGACGCGCTGCTGTTCGAGGGCGTGCGAAGAGACTTCCATCACTGCTTCGGTTACACCGTGGGCGAGCCCTTCGGCAAGCAACTGATTGAGTTCGAGAGACTCGGGCGTGGTGTGCGGAGCGGGGAGGATTTTTCCGGCTACGTGGTATTCAATCGTGCCAACGAGCGCGGTCTTGCGTCCCGCAGCGTTCAGGATCGATTCGATGATGAACGCGGTCGTGCTTTTTCCGTTTGTGCCGGTGATACCGGTATTGGCGATGTGCTCGGCGGGACGATTGTAGAAGCTGGCGCTCAAGCTGGCGAGAGCACGACGGCCATGCGAGACCTGCGCCCAGGCAACTGCGGGACGCGGAGTTTCGGTGGTGGAGTCGGTGACGATGGCTACGGCGCCGGCGGCGATGGCTTGATCGATGAAACGATTGCCGTCGCTTTTTTCTCCCTTCATGGCGACGAAAACCGTTCCGGGTTGCACGCGGCGCGAATCGTACTCTACTCCGCAGACGGCCGGATTACCGGGCGAGTTTCCGCTCTGGGAGAGGATTTCGACGCCATCGAGAAGTTGTTGGAACTTCATGGGAGTGATTTACAGATAGCAGCTTCCAACTGGACTGACGCTGTGAGACGTGACGAGCCGCGTCTCTACCTTCGCCTTATTTTATCTGGTAAAGTGCACCACTACGCGCGCTCCCGAGGCGACGCGGGCTCCCGGCAATGGTGATTGTTCGCGGGCTACGCCACTGCCGAGGGCGTCGAGTTCAAGGCCGGCAGTTCCAGCCGCCTCGAGCGCGCCGCGAAGATTTTTGCCGAGAAACGATGGCACCTCGATGCCGCCTTCTTCGACGTCAAGCACGACAGTGCCGCTGGATGGCTTGAAGGGCGCGACCGCCGTTGGCATTGACGCGCTTAGCGTAGCGGACGTGGTGGATGATGGCGCTGTCGCAGGTGCAGAGCCGGTTCGCGACAAGGCTGCCGGCACAACTTGCGGTGTATCAGGCGCGGTCTTCGACGCCTCGGTCACGTCTGCGGTGGCGGCGGGTTTTGGCTGCGGCGTGCTTGGCGCTTCGCCGGCAGCCGCGGCCAGATCGAGGCTCGCACCCAGATGATCTGGAGCACTCTCCTCCAGATTCTTGTCCGGCACATTGCGGCGCGCGAGCAAGAGCTGGCGGCTGGCAGGCAGTTCGACATCGTGCGGCACATGCTGGTACTCGAGTGCCTGCTGCATGATTCGCTGGAAGATAGGTGCGGAAACCTGTCCGCCCTGATGCAGTCCGACGGCAGAATCGAGAATCACGACAATGGCTAGCTGCGGATTATTGATGGGAGCGAATCCAGCGAACGAGGCGACATATTTTGTTTTTGAATATGCGCCGGTTGCGGTATCAACTTTTTGCGCGGTGCCAGTTTTGCCGGCGGAACTGTAGCCCTCGAGCAGCGCTTTGCGGCCTGTGCCGTGGAGCACGACGCCTTGCAGCATCTCCCGCATTTGCGCGGCCGTGAGGGACGAAATCACACGCGTTCCCGCGGCAGGCTGGTAAGCGATGGTTTGCGGGGAATTCTGCGACGCGATCTGCCCCGCAACAATGCGTGGCGGAACGCGGACGCCGTCATTGGCGACGGTGGAGATGAGTGACGCGAGTTGCACGGCGGAGATGCCGATTTCCTGGCCCATGGAGATGGCCGCGAATGAGACCTTCGACCAGCGGTCGATTGGCTTGGTCATGCCGCGCGTCTCGCCCGGCAGCTCGATGCCGGTCTGCTGTCCGAATCCGAAGGCGCGAATATATTTATAGAAGCGATCGTTGCCGAGGCGCATGGCGACTTTGATGGCGCCCACGTCGCTCGATTCGGCGATGATGTCGGCGACGGAGAGCATGCCGTGCGGCTTGCTGTCGCGAATGCGCATGCCGTTGATAACGATCGAGCCCATCTGGCAATCGAACATTTCGTCGGGGCGCGTGACTTTCTCTTCCAGTCCGGCGGAGATGGTGACCATTTTGAAGGTCGAGCCGGGCTCGAAGATGTCGCTTACAGCATGGTCTTTGAGCGACTCGGGCTTGATCTCCTTGCGATTATTCGGATTGAAGGTTGGCCGATTCGTGAGCGCGAGAATTTCTCCGGTGTGGGGATTTTCGACCACCACAGTGCCAGCGATCGCTTTTGTTTCCTCCATGCCGCGTTGGAGTTCGCGCTCGGCGATGGCCTGGATATTCTGGTCAATGGTGAGGACGACATTGCTGCCCGGCTTCGGATCCTGCTCGACGCTGGCAAACCAACGCTTGCGGGCATCGACGGAGATCATCAGCTTGCCGGGCTTGCCTTGCAGTTGCGAGTTGAACTCGCGCTCAAGACCGCTCAGGCCTTGGTCTTCGGTCCCGACGTAGCCGAGCACCTGCGCCGCCAGTTCGCGCTTGGGATAAAAGCGCTTCGGCTCTTTTTGAAAGTGAATGCCTTGAAGGTTGAGCACGCGGATGCGGTCGGCGGTTTCGGCGTCAGCCTTGCGGGCCACCCAGCAGAAAGTCTTATGGGCCTGGCAGTCGGCGAGCAACACGCGCGGATCGTCACCGGTGATGCGCGTGATGAGATTGATCACGTTGGCGAGGTCGGGCGTTTCGCTGGGCACGAGGAATGCGGATTCGACCGAGATCGACATGGCAAGTTCGCGGCCGGCGCGATCGTAGATGATCCCGCGCTGGGCGGAGAGTTCGAAGCTGCGCTGCTGCTGATGCTGGGCGCGGCGCTCGAAATCGCCATAGCAGAAAATCTGGAGATAGACGAGGCGGATGCAGATGACGACGAGCCAAAAGCTGAGGAAGGCGGCCAGGGCGTAGAGACGAGTGCGCGATTTGCTGGAAGAAGAGTTTGCAGACATTGCCAACCTCAGAAA
>JBAWAI010000071.1:0-5543 GCA_049589215.1 Terriglobales bacterium
AGATAAAAGAGTTCGGGATGCGCCCAGACGTCGGCGCTGTCATGCGCGACATAGATGGGAATATCGCCCATGAAGCGGATGCCGCGCTCCTGACAGTAGCTTTTGAGAAGCTTCCACTGGCGAAAGAATTCGAACTGCCAATACTTGAAAGCTTGAAGTTCAGGCGCAAGCCGGTTCGACCATTCGCTGACAGCCTGCGGATCGCGGCGGCGAATGGCCGGTTCCCACGAAGTAAAGATGATGCCACGGTGCGCATCTTTCACGGCCATAAAAAGCGCATAGTCGTCGAGCCATGAAGCCGAGTCGGCGCAGAACTGCTCGAAGGCATGGCGATCCGGCTGAGACGCATCGGCGAAGAAAACCTGCGCAGCCCGCCGCAGCACAGACATCTTGTAGGGAATGACTGCGCCGTAGTCGACGGAATTTTCAGGAAAGGCCGGCACGTCCACAAGGTCGGAGGCTTGCAGCAATCCCTGATCGGCGAGGCGCTCAAGGCTGATGAGCATCGGATTGCCGGCGAACGCGGAGAAGCACTGGTAAGGCGAATCGCCGTAGCCCGTGGGATTGAGCGGCAAAACTTGCCAGATTCTTTGCCCGGCATCAGCGAGAAAGTCCGCGAACTCGTGCGCCGAAGGTCCGAGGTCGCCGATTCCGAAGCGCGCCGGCAGGGAAGTGAGATGAAGAAGGATGCCGCCACTGCGGGGAGATTTCACTTCGTGAGAATACGCAGGCGGACGGGCGGTTCGCAAGGGATGGGAATTCGATGGCGACGCCGAAGAGTCGAGCCGCGCACTTGCCCCAACGCTTCCATTGTTCATGCGTTCATGCCAAGTTGAGCGCGTCCTCAACCACGGCCCATTCGGCAAAAAGCCAACTAAAGTTCAATCCGGCTCAGACCGATCAAACTATCAGTTGGCGCGGAATGAGCACCCCACCTGAAAACGCCGGATCGTCGCCGCGAGCCGCGTCCCGGCTGCTCATTCATCCCTATCCTCATTCTCAAGACCGCCTGTCTGCTGGCGGCAAAATAGGCGGCAGACAACCCGGTCTCGCGATCGGCCCCGTTGCCGCCAAGCCTCAACCGTTAAATCAGAGCTCCGATCGCGTTCATGGTTGGAGCGCTGCGCCAGCTTACAAGCAGGCGACGGTGGCCGTCGCTTTCCTCGCGATCTTTCTTCTTCTCGATGCCTCGTCAACTGCCACGCTAGTGTGGGAGGGCGCTCCCAGCTGGTATCTGCCCGCGGGGCTGAGTGCCGCTCTGCTCCTGGCCGGTGGCCTGTGGTATGCCCCGGTCGTGTTTGTGTCGACCATCCTTGCCGCCGTGCTGGACTATCATCGGCCGCTGCTTTCGTGGGCTGGAATTCCGGGCGCGACCGCCTTGTGCCTTCCTTACATTGGAGCCGCCGTTCTCCTCCGAAAACGGTGGCCCATTAACCTGAGGCTCGGTCAGTTGCGCGATGTGCGGAGATTCGCTCTCGCCCTGCTCTCGGCGGCGGCGCTCTCCGCGTTCATCGGAGTGCTGGCTTTGCGGGGCGATGGCTTGATCGGCTGGTCCGAATTTCTAAAGAACGTTGTGAACTGGTGGGAAGGCGACTCGATTGCCCTTCTTAGCTTTACTCCTTTGTTATTGGTGTATGTCGTGCCCCGTGTTGACGCGTGGATGATGGCGGCCGCTCCGGCGATTGCAGACACGAACAAGGAGGAGACAACGAGCCAGAACGCAGCACCCACGATCCGACCGGCGCCTGACTGGCAGCGGCCCCTCGCGGCGCGTGAGATTTTGGAGAGAACAGCTCAGGCGGCGTCGATCATGGCGGCAATCGGGCTGGTGTTTGGTTTTGATCCGACATTCCCTTACGCCGTCTTGTTCATTCCGGCGATCTGGATCGCGGTTCGGCATGGGTTGCCCGGCGCGACCCTGTCCACTTTCGCGGCCAATGTCGGAATGATGATCGCCGCCTACATCTTTCACGCTCCCGTTGCCGGACTGCCCCGCCTTCAACTCGCCATGCTGGCGCTTGCCCTCACGGGACTCTGTCTTGGAGCCGTGGTCACGGAAGGCGATCGCGCGAAGCAGGCAACGCAGGGGAGTCTCGCCGTCAGCGCGGCCGCTCTCCATGAATTGGCCGACCAGAAGTTCGCGCTCGATCAACACTCCATCGTCGCTGCAACCGATGTCCAGGGCACGATTACCTATGTCAATGACAAATTCTGCGCCATCAGCGGATATTCCAGAGATGAATTGATCGGCCGGAATCATCGCATCGTCAACTCCGGCCACCATTCCAAAGAGTTTTTTGAGCGGATGTACAAAACCATCGCCAACGGCGAAGTTTGGCACGGTGAGATTCAGAATCGCGCCAAAGATGGTTCCTGTTACTGGGTAGACACGACCATTGTGCCCTTCCTCAGCGCGGATGGCAGGCCGCATCAGTACATCGCGATCCGCTCTGATATCAGCGAACGCAAGCTGGCGGAAAAGCAGCTTGGGCTGATGCAGTTCTCCGTCGAACGCGCATCGGATTCCATTCTCTGCATCGACCCTGAGGGCCGCATCGTCTACGTCAACAATGCAGCCTGTCATTCTCTGGAGCGCTCGCGCGAGGAGCTTCAGACCCTGACGATACCGGATATCGATCCGCTATTCCCGAAAGAAGCGTGGCCCGAGACCTGGCAGAAGTTCAAAACTCACGGCTCCATAACCTTCGAGGCCCAGCAAATCACAAAACACGGGAGAGTTTTTCCCGTCGAAGTTACCGCCAACTACCTCAAGTTCGATGGCCAGGAGTTTTGCTTTGCCTTCGCGCGCGATATCACCGGGCGCAAACAGGCAGCAGACCAGATGCTCAAAGCCAAAGAAGCGGCCGAGTCGGCCAATCAGGCCAAGAGCGACTTCCTCGCCAACATGAGCCACGAATTCCGCACCCCCATGAATGGAGTCATCGGAGCCGCCGGGTTGCTTCTCGATACCGACCTCACGCCCGAGCAACGGCAGTTTGCCGAGATTGTGCGCACCAGCGGCGAGGCGCTGCTGAGGGTCATCAACGACATTCTGGATTTTTCCAAAATCGAAGCCCGCCAGATGGCGCTCGAGATGGCCAACCTCGATTTGCACAATGTGCTCGAGGACGCCGTTTCAGTGCTGGCGATCAAGGCCTCTGAAAAAGGACTTGAACTGATTTGCGAACTGGAGCCCGGGACTCCCTCGCTGCTGCGCGGCGATCCCGGCAGAGTCCGCCAGGTGCTCGTCAACTTGCTCGGCAATGCCGTGAAGTTTACTCCGCAAGGCGAGGTCGCGGTCACGGTGCGTTCCGAGGGCGAGAGCCACGGCAAGGCAATTCTGCGCTTCACGGTTCGCGATACGGGTATTGGATTCGCGCAGCACCGGGCCCCGGCTCTGTTCAAGCCCTTCGTTCAGGCGGATGGATCGAGCACGCGTCGATATGGCGGCACCGGGCTCGGCCTCACCATCTCAAAGCAACTGGTCGAGATGATGGGCGGCGAAATCGGCGTCGAAAGCGAAGAGGGCAAGGGCTCGACATTCTGGTTCACTGCTGTTTTTGAAAAACTGCCGCATCCTGCTTTGCCGGATGAGCGGCCGCCGATTCGTCCCGCCAAAGTGTTAGTGGTGGACGACAACGGGGTTAGTCGCTTGCTTTTGTGCAGGCTCCTGAAGTCATGGGGTTGTCGCCCTGAGGAGGCAAGCGATGGCAAATCGGCGATGGCGGCTTTACACCAGGCGATCCATGCTGCTGACCCTTTTCAGATTGCCTTCCTCGACATGACGCTGCCCGATGTGGATGGCAAAGAGTTGGGACGACAGATCGCGAATGATCCGCAATTCAAGAACGCGCAATTCGACCAACCCCGATTGAAACACCCGGCGCTCGTACTGATGACTGGCTTCGGCAGTCACCTCGATTTGGCGAGTCTGCAAAATCTTGGATTCGCGGCACACATCTTCAAGCCGGTGTGGGAACGTGCTTTGAAAGATATGCTTCTCGCTATCGACGGCTCGAGATCGCCCGTCCCGCCCCTTTTTGCCTCGGCGTCGCGCGCGCAAGTGAACGACATTGCTCAGACACGCCGTGGCCGCATCCTGGTGGCCGAAGATAACCGCATCAACCAGCAAGTAGTCGTGGCCATTCTGCGGAAGCTTAGCTTCGATGCTGAGGTCGTCAACAATGGCGCGGAGGCGCTCGGGGCCTTGGGTAGTAACGCGTACGATGCCGTTTTCATGGATTGCGAGATGCCAGTGATGGACGGTTACGAGGCGTCGCGCCGCATCCGTGACGGTCGCGCTGAAGTGCGTAATCCCGACATAACCATCATCGCCGTCACCGCCGACGCCATGCCGGGAGACCGCGACAAATGCATCCAGGCGGGAATGAACGACTATCTGGCCAAGCCCGTTGATCCGCGGCAGGTCGCCGCGCTGCTCGAGAAATGGCTGGCGATTTCCGGCGACGGCAAGGCCAATGCAGCTTGCGCAAGCCTGCCGTGAACCGGCGAGCTGAACGTTTTTAGAAACTCTTGTAGAGATTTTTGTAGAAACAGGGAGGAATCACCCATGCATACACTGATCGTAGAAGATGATTTCACCAGCCGGCTGGTGCTCCAGAGATTTCTGTCGAAATACGGCGAATGCGACGTTGCCGTGAGTGGCAAGGAGGCGCTGACGGCATTTCGAGCCGCGCGCGAGCAGCGCAAATACTATGACCTGATTTGCATGGACATCATGATGCCGGAGATGGACGGGCATACGGCGGTCAGGGAAATACGCGCCCTCGAACAAGCCGACGGCACCGCCTCCACTCAAGGCGCAAAGATAGTCATGACCACAGCCTTGGACGACATGAAGAACGTCGCTCAGTCCTTCAAGTCGTTGTGCGACGCCTATCTGGTGAAGCCGATCGACACCGCAAAATTGCTCGGCCACATGCGGGAATTTCACCTGATCTAGTTCACCGCGATCATTCATTCTCCAGAACAGCGTGGCCCCGGCCGCGGCCTCACCTCATAGTCCGCCCTGCGCGCGCCGTCCATCGGTGCTTGTGTTTACACGCTGAGAAGGCCCGATTCTCTTGCCTGGTTGAATCCTTAGAAATATCCTCAAATATCTTCACAATATGCCTTGACACGTATATGCTATGTGGAGTATATAAAGAGGGTGGAATCCGCCTTCGAAATCATCGCCGAGCCAAGCCGCCGCGCCATCCTCAGTCTGCTCGCTTTGTCCCAACAGTCGGTGGGCGAGATCGAGCACCAGCTCCGGATGACGCAGCCGGCCGTGTCGAAGCATCTGCGCGTGCTGCGCGAAGCCGGTTTCGTGGAGTCAACCGTCGACGCGCAGCGCCGTCTCTATAGGCTGAAGCCGGAACGATTTCAGGAAGTGGATACCTGGCTGGCGCAGTTCCGCCGGTTCTGGTCGGCCCACGTAGATGCTCTCGAACGTCATCTCGATCGTGTCCACAAGGACCGCACCGATCCGTCAGCGCAAGATCCGTCAACACCAAAGAAGTCAACCTCATCAAAGAAGAAAG
>JBAWAI010000072.1:0-2949 GCA_049589215.1 Terriglobales bacterium
CGCTGAATCCCATAGCCGCAACCATCAACGCCAGCGCGCAGTACTTTACTGATCTCATAACTCCTCCTGGTTTGTTTTCAAGAAACCCGCAAAAGCCCTGTCCGATGGGCCATTCGGTGAGATCACAATAGGTCGGATCAAAACCCAGCGTAGGACATTTCCGGACTCAGCTGTAGCTCAAACCAGACGTTTTCGGTCGCCGCTGCCATTCGCCAGAAAAAGCTCCAAATATGGCTCCGCCCAGCCCGGTCCGAAAACGTCCATCTTTCTCCCGCCGAGGCGCTATCATCACCTTGACGAACATGACCCTCGACCTCCAGGTCTGCTCCCGCGCCCGTCTCTCCCGCGATCCGCGCTTCGACGGCAAATTCTTCATCGGCGTCGTCGGCAGCGGAGTCTACTGCCGCTCCATCTGTCCCGCGCCCACCGCCAAGGAAAAAAACTGCACCTACTTCCCCACCGCCGCAGCCGCCTCTGAAGCCGGCTTCCGTCCCTGCCTCCGCTGCCGTCCCGAATGTTCTCCCGGCACCCCCGCCTGGCTCGGCACCTCGAACACCGTCTCCCGCGCCCTGCGCCTCATCGGCGAAAGCGGCCTCGAAGATGGCGTCGAAAGTCTCGCCGAGCGGGTCGGCGTCGGCTCCCGTCACCTCCGCCGCCTCTTCATCCATCATCTCGGAGCCACGCCCAGCGCGGTCGCGCAAACTCGCCGTCTGCACTTCGCAAAAAAGTTGATCGACGAAACCCGCCTCCCCCTCGGCGAAGTCGCGCTCTCCTCCGGCTTCGGATGCGTCCGCCGTTTCAACGCCGCCATCCGCAAAACCTTCAAGCGCACTCCCACTCAAATCCGGCGACTGGCGCGACTTACCGAGGTTCAGCCCGAAAACGAATACGTCTTTCATCTTCGCTTCCGCCCGCCCTATCACTGGACCGGCATGCTCGCCTTCCTCGCCGACCGCGCCACTCCCGGCGTCGAACTCGTCGAGCGCAACACCTATCGCCGCTCCATCTCGCACAACGGCCATCAGGGACACTTCGAAGTCTCCCTCAACGAAGACGCCGACCGTCACTCCCTCGACGTCCGCGTCCAGATCGCCGACCCGCGTTCACTCTTCGCCATCATCGAGCGCATCCGCGCCATGTTCGATCTCAACGCCGATTGGTCCGCCATCGCGCAAAGCCTGCGCGCCGATCCTCAACTCGCCGCGCCCCTTCGCGCCCAGCCCGGTCTCCGTGTCCCCGGCTGCTGGAATGGCTTCGAACTCGCCGTCCGCGCCATCCTCGGCCAGCAGATAACGGTGAAGGGCGCAACCAGCCTCGCCGGACGTCTCGCAAAATCTTTCGGCGAGCCCCTCGCCCAGGCCAACGGCCTCACCCATCTCTTCCCCACGCCTGAAGTTCTCGCCGATTCCAAACTCGCCGGCGTCGGCCTCACCGAAAAACGCGCGCAAACCATCCGCGCGCTCGCCCGCGCCGTCGCCGACGGCCGCATCTCCTTCGACCGCATCACCGACAAAGATTCTTTCCTCAATCGCCTCTGCGAAATCCCCGGCATCGGCAGTTGGACCGCGCAATACGTAGCCATGCGCGCTCTCGGCGAGCCCGACGCCTATCCCACCGGCGACCTCGGCCTCTTGCGCGCGCTCGCTATTACCAGTCCCCGCGATCTCGACGAGCGCGCCGAGCCCTGGCGTCCGTGGCGCGCCTACGCCTGCATGTATCTCTGGACCTTCGCCCACCACGCAAAGCCGCGCAAAAACGTAGCCTGATCGCCCCAGACCTTCGTAACTCTCCCCAAAGCCTCCAGCAGTCGATAGTCACGAAAGGGAGATTTCAATGAGCGAGCAGGAATTGGTTTTTAGCGTCAAGGAACTTCATGTATTGAGCCTCGCGTGCGCCAATTGCGGGCATGGAACAATATTTGATTTTGAAACCAAGGACTACCTGGAGAAATTGGTTTCTCCTCGGTGCGCCGTATGCAACGCCGAACTCGAAGCCGATCTGCACGATCAGCTCAATGCCTACCGCGGCTTCTATGACAGCATGTCGAAGTGTGAGCGCGTCGAATTCCGGGTGCGCCTGCATAAACCTGAAGCCGCCGCCTCCGCCAGTGAAGTCCAGGCAGCCGTTTCTTCAGCAGTCGCCGAAGTCCAGCAGGCAGTCACCGACGCGTTTTCGAAGGAACTCGCCTGACGGGATCTACTTAACAACAGCGTTCGAAGGCACCTGATTAACAGTACTGGTTCACAATAGAATCTCGCCGGCAGCACTCCCAATAAAAATTCTGCGACCTTCCCCGCGCCAATCCCGTCTACCTCTTCGGAGGCTTCGCATGCCCACAGGCATCATCGACATCCCCAGTCCCTACTCCGTCCCCGAAACCCTCGCCCGCCTGCAATCCATTCTCAAAGAAAAGGGCGTCACCGTCTTCGCGCTCGTCGACCACAGCGGCGAAGCCGCCAAAGCCGGACTCGAAATGCGCCCCACCCAACTCCTCATCTTCGGCAGTCCCAAAGCTGGCACGCCCGTCATGGTCGCCGCTCCCAGCACCGCCATCGATCTCCCGCTCAAAGCTCTCGCCTGGCAGGACGCCCAGGGAAAAGTCTGGCTCTCCTACAACGATCCCGAATATCTCCAGCAACGCCACGGCTTCCCCGCCAATCTTCTGCCGAACCTGGCCGCCCCCGCTGCCCTTCTACGAAAGGCTGTCGAATAAAACCTCGCGTCCTCAGGACCTCACGGTAGTGGACTATTCTAATTTTGGGTAGCGATGCAGTTCGAATTGGTTTTGAAAGGGCACAGCGGCAGTTCGAATCGGTTTTGAAAGGGCACGGCTTCAGTTCGAATCGGTTTTGAACGGGCACGGCTTCAGTTTGAATTGGTTTGAACGGGCACGGCTGCAGCTTGAATTGGTTTTGAACGGGCAAGGCTGCAGTTCGAATTGGTTTGAAC
>JBAWAI010000073.1:0-5878 GCA_049589215.1 Terriglobales bacterium
CTCTGCAACTGACGTGGGTTTTGATGCCAGCCACGCTCCTGGCGATCGGCGTTTGCGCGCTGACTGCTTTTTTGCTGTACCGGCGCATCACAGCGATCTCGCGGCTCACCAAAGTGCTCTGGCTGGGCGTGATGGGCACGATCGGATGGATCATTTTCACCGGCCTGACTCACTTCAATGCGCATCAGGCGTTTGATCTGCCTCCGGGAGCATTTACTTTTTCGCGTGATTTTTTTCATGGCCTCGGCGGGGCGATGCTCATTGCCTCCTACGACATTGGCGGCTACTACAACGTTTGCTTTCTCGGCGACGAGGTTAAAGACCCTGGAAGAAATATTCCACGAGCGCTTTTCATATCGATTCTGGCCGTGGCCAGTCTTTACATCGTGATGAACATTAGTATCCTGGGCGTGATCCCCTGGCGCGAACTGGCGCAGACGGGAGCTTCCAACAGCAAACTCTATGTCGTATCGACGATGATGCAGCGCATCTATGGGCAAGGCGCTGCCTCGGTGATTTCAGTCTTGGTCATGTGGACGGCGTTCGCGTCGGTATTTTCGCTGACGCTCGGTTATTCGCGCGTTCCATACGCCGCAGCACTCGACGGAAATTATTTTCGCGCGTTCGCGAAAGTCCATCCGAAGTATCAGTTCCCTTACGTTTCTTTGCTCGCGTTGGCCGGCGTGGCCGCGCTGTTCTGCTTCTTGCGGCTGGCGGACCTGATCGCGTCGCTGATCGTGATCCGCATCGTTCTGCAATTTCTGGTGCAGAGCATCGGAGTTATCGTGCTGCGCATCCGGCGCCCGGACATGCCCCGGCCATTTCGCATGTGGCTCTATCCCCTGCCCGCGCTGATTGCAGCTCTCAGCTTTCTTTTTATTCTCATCTCTCGAAAGAATTTCTTGCGCGAGGTTCGATATGCAGGAGTGATCCTGATAGTTGGGCTGGCGATCTATCTCGTCCGCGCGTGGCGACACGGGGAGTGGCCATGGGCAGCCGTGACGAGCGCTGAGCAGTAGTTTGTTATAGTCAGCCGCTCGCCCCTGGCTCATCTTCATTTGTGACCGGGCTTGGTCTGGCATTTGATTTTCAATTACCATCATGGCATCTATTACTGGAGGGGAAACAAATGCAGGGGAAATCAGGCATCCTTCATTCCATTTGTCTGGCAGCGGCAATGGTCGGTTCGATCGCCGGGATGGGCTGTGTCCACAAGTCTCCGCGCTACTATGACTCGTATTACAACGACTACCACAAGTGGAACGATCATGAGATGGACTATTATGACCGCTGGTGCCGCGAGACGCATCGCGATTCGCATGTCGATTTTGGAAGGCTTCGCCCGGATGAGCAGGAGGAGTTTTTCAAGTGGCGGCATGATCAGGACAAGGCACACTACAAGCAGCCGCACTGAAGCTGATTGAATGTGTCGCGGACGGGCAAGTTGCCTGTCATTCCAAAATTCGAAATTGCCGGGAGGCGATATGAAGAACAAGTTTGCAGTGGCGACAGTGTTAACGATGACTCTCACACTTTGCGGGTTGTCTTCGGCTCAAGCGCCGAAGACGGTCACGTCAGTTTTGGATGCCGGCATTAAGGGCGCAGAAAGCGAGTTTGTTCCCGCGGCCGAGGCGATGCCCGAGGACAAATATAACTTTGCACCAACCAACGGTGAGTTCAAGGGCGTGCGAACGTTCGCTCAGCAAATAAAACATGTCGCAGCGGTGAACTACATGGTCGCGGCGGCAATTCTCCAGGAGAAACCGCCGGTGGAGCTGGGCAGCGAGAACGGGCCGGATAGCATCAAGTCCAAGGCCGACGTCGTGAAGTTCATCAAGGACTCCTACGCCTATGCCCACAAGGCCGTCGCAACCATCACGCCGGATAATTACATTGGTGAAGTGCCAAGTCCATTTGGACAAGGAAGATCGACCCGGATGGGGTTGGCGGTTCTGCTTACCGCCCACTCGTTCGATCATTATGGGCAAATGGCGGAGTATCTGCGGATGAACGGGATTGTGCCGCCCGCCAGTCGGCAATAATTTTGTTGGGTGGGACTTCTTCTCTCTCGGCGGCGTGCGCAGACGGACTGGGAGCCGCGCCTCCGATTATTTCTTCCCGCCGTGATGCTTGCGCCAGTCAGCGCTGTCGCGCCCACCATGCATGGCAATTTGGGTCAGGATCAGCTCGGCCTGAAGACGGCGTTTGGCGAGGTGCGCGGCGATTCTTTGACGGGCTCTCTTTCCGGGCACTTTCGGATCCAGAAAAACAAGAACCGATGGACCTGCGCCGCTCAACGCCGCTCCGAAAATGCCAGTCTCTCCCGTCAGCTCCTTAAGCGCCGGCAGGAGCGGGCAAAACGGTGCGCGATAGGGCTGATGGATGCGATCTTCGAGCGCTGAAGGCAGCAGATCGGGGCGATCGTTGGCGAAAGCCGAAAGCAGCAGCATCGAATTTTGGATGTTGGTAACGGCATCGGCACGCGAATATTGGTAAGGCAGCGCGCGGCGCGCCTGCTCGGTGGAAGACGGATTTTCAGGGACCGCGAGCAGCAGCGGCCACTTCCCTTTCGGCTTCACCTCTACGACCTGCGCCTGCACCTGGTTTGCCATGCGGGCCACCGTAAGCGCGCCCATCCAGCAGGCCGAGGCGTTGTCGGGATGATGTTCGCGCATGGACGCTTCGCCGACAATGCGGTCATCCTTCCAGCGAAGATGTCCAAAGTGGACGGCCAGCGCAATCCCGGCAAGGCGCGCCGCGGCAGACGACCCGCAGCCTTTGCCGATGGGGATTTCGTTTTCAATGTGGATGCGCAAGGGCGCAATCTTGCGGTTCTCGGACTCAAGCACCTCGCAATATGTCGTGACGATGAGATGGTTCTCCATGCGTCCACAAATCTGCGCGTCACGGCCTTCGGCGGTTACAAAGAAGTCGGGCGCGCGCTCGGCGCGCAGGCGGAGATGAAAGTCGAGCGCGAGTGCCGCGGCGTCGAATGCGGGGCCAAGATTGGCAGAGGTCGCCGGCAGCGCCAGGCGCAACGAGCGGTCCGCGGAAATTGGGCGAGATGGCATAGATTTGGCGCGGGGACTAGTGCTTCCCGTAATTAGTGCCGAAATTGTGTCTTATACACGAATGTGGCGCGGAGTGCTACGAATTTCTGTCGGCGGCTTCCAGTGCGGCGATGACGGCGCGAATGTCGGCATCCAGTACAACGGGCGCGCGCTGCAGCGATTTCGTTCGAATCGCATGGCGTTCGTCAGCCGTTCCAGCAAATAAATCGCCGCGATGAAACTTAATCGTGAAGTCGGGGTCTTTCAGCAGATGCCCAGTCAGGATAAGAACTACGAATTCTTCCGGCCTGACGAAGCCGCTGGCCCGCAGCTTTTTCAGTCCCGCCAGTGTTACAGCTGAGGCAGGTTCGCAGCCGATGCCGTCTGCTCCGATTTCAGCTTTGGCCTCGGCGATCTCTACTTCGCTGACCTCCTCGACCTGACCCCCAGTGGCTCGCAACACTTTCAGCGCTTTTTTCCATGATGCGGGGTTGCCGATACGAATGGCTGTCGCCATGGTCTCGGCTGTCATCGGTACCAGCGTCGCGGATTCAAGATCACCGTCCTCGAGTTCGCGCACGCATTCGTAAAACGGATTCGCCCCCTCGGCCTGAATGATGGAAAGCTTGGGCAGCCGCGAGATCAGCTTCAGTTCGTGCATCTCCAAAAGCGCTTTTCCGATGGCCGAGCTGTTTCCCAAGTTTCCGCCGGGCACGATGATATGGTCGGGCGGCTGCCACGCGAGTTGCTCAAGCAGTTCGATAGCCGCCGTTTTTTGGCCTTCAATGCGATACGGATTCACGGAATTGAGCAGGTAAATCGGCTTCAGTCGCACAAGTTCGTTGAGGATGCGAACACAGCCATCGAAATCAGTGCGAAGTTGACACGTCAGCGCTCCATAGTCGAGCGACTGCGAGAGCTTGCCCCAGGCAATTTGTCCCTCGGGAATGAGAACAAGGCTGCGCATGTTGCCGCGCGCGGCATATGCAGCCATCGATGCCGATGTATTGCCGGTCGAAGCGCACGCCACCCAGCGGAATCCGGCAGCACGCGCGGCCGTCGCGGCCACGGTCATACCCGTGTCTTTGAACGACGCAGTCGGATTCATGCCCTGATGCTTGGCATAGAGATTCTCGATGCCAAGGGCCCGAGCCGAGCGCGGCAGATGATAAAGCGGCGTGTTGCCTTCTTGCAGCGTGATCACGCGGTCATCGTGTTTGGATGACGCGATGGCCGGGAGAAGCTCGCGGAACCGCCACACTCCGCTCCGGTCTTTGCTCTGCTCGTGAGGATCAGCCGTTGTGCCGACAGAAGCGCGCCGCGCTTGCCAGAGAGACTTAAGCGCTTGCGGGTTGAAATGCGGGTCGGGAAAGAAAAATTCCAGCAGATCGCCGCAACCCGGGCAGCGGAAGTCCTGCCCGGCAGCCATAGGCGAGACGTTGCAGGAGATGCAGCGCAGGCGGGGCTCTGGGGCAGGTTTATGGATGGTCACGATGACACAGGCGGTTCAGCTTCAATCATAAAGCTTAACCGCAGCCAGCGCCCAACTCGCGCAGCGTTCGCCAACTCGGGGCGCAGCGCGTGCCCCCTGCCCGCCTAGCGCAGGTATTTGTCGGCGCCGCTCATCCAGTCCGCCCGCGGCGGAGTAAATACATCCAGGTCGTCGGTGTCTTCGACCGCCTCCGCCTTGTGCGGCATGTGGGGCGGAATGGTCAGGACCTCGCCCGCGCGCACCACGATTTCCTTCCCGTCGACCCAGAACTTCAGCGCGCCTTCGAGCACATAGGTCACCTGCTCGTTCGGATGGGAGTGCTCCGGCACAACGCAGCCTTTTTTCAGGAGGACATGAGCAAGCATGATGTCCCGGCCGACGATCAGTTGACGGCCCAGCAACGAGTTCAAACTTTCAACCGGAATCGAACTCCACGGAATGTGGCGCAGTTCCGCCTTAGGTCGCCGTTTGGCGATCGTCCCCTTGAGAGCGGTCTTGGAAGCGGATTTCGAGTTGGAAGTTTTTCTGCGAACGGGGCGTGCTTTCGTTTTATTCATGGACGATGAAAAACCACTCCGAGATTTTGTCGCCTCTAGTTTACATGCGTGTCTCGCAACACATCTTGCCGCGAAATGGTAAGACAGTTAGTCTTTATAGTTGGAGCGGAGTTATCTACATGAAGAAGCATCAATTTCGGCGCGAGACTGAGGCAGTGCGGGGCGGGACTGACCTGCGAAAAAAAGCCGGCCCGCTGATCACCCCTATTTATCAGACCTCAACCTTCGAGGTTACTGACAACGCGGCGCAGCTTACCGCAACGCCTACCGATCACTTTTACACCCGCTACGGAAATCCCACCAATACCGTCGCCGAGAAAGCGGTTGCCGATCTCGAAGGAACCGACGCGGCACTGCTGTTCTCATCCGGCATGGCGGCGATCACGACCTCGATACTGGCACTCGTGAAAGCGGGCGACCACATCGTCGCGCAGCGCGATATCTACGGCGGGGTTACGAAATTCTTGTCGCAGTGGCTGCCAAAAATGGGGGTGGAGACCACGTTTGTCGATACCAACAACATCGAGCAGCATGAGCGGGCAATTCGGCCTAACACGAGGATTGTGCATGTGGAATCGCCGACGAACCCCACGGTCCGCGTTGTGGACCTCGAAAAAATCACGGCATTGGCACGCAAGCACAAGCTGATCTCCACCATTGACGCCACCTTTGCCACGCCCATCAATTGCCGTCCGGCGGAGTGGGGCATTGATCTGGTGCTGCATTCGGGCACAAAGTACTTTGGCGGCCACGCGGATTTGATCTGCGGAGTCGCGGCC
>JBAWAI010000074.1:0-4069 GCA_049589215.1 Terriglobales bacterium
GATGCGACCTTGAATCCGAGACCCACAAACATAAGCGCGACCGCGACATAAGCCAGCAGCCCGCTCTGCCCGGCTGCTAGAGCCTCGCGAATCACGGGGATGCTGGTTGATCCAGTAGCGCCGAACATCATGGCCACGCCATAAAGAAAGAATGCGGTGGCAAACGAGCCGAGCAGGAAATATTTGAGGGATGATTCGCTGCTGGCCGCGTCCCGGCGCCGGAATCCAGCGAGAACGTAGGTGGAGATCGACGAAATTTCGAGCGCGATAAAAATCAGCACCAGCTCAATCGCCGACGACATCAGGCACATGCCCACCGTGCCAAACAGAATTAGTCCGTAGTATTCACCGGCTCGAATCCGCTGGACCGCCATGTATTCATACGAGCTGAGAATAGAGACTGCGGCAATCGCAATGATCAGCACGTGAAAAAATATACTGAAGCTGTCCACCTGCACCATGCCGGAAAACGCGGTGCCCGGATGCGCGGCCATGATGAAAGCGGAGCCGAGCGCCGCCAGCGCACCGACCAGCGCGATCGTGCCCAGCGGTTTTTGATTGTGCTCCGGTTCGAGCAGCGGATCGACCACCATCACGATCATGCCGAAGATCGCGAGCACAAGCTCCGGCAGAACGCGCAGATAATCGTCCAGTGGGGGAGCTGTAAAGCTGGTTTGCGCGATCAGCGCACGGAGAAAAGACGCCGGCACAAAGTGGAAGGCCGACGTTAACGCGAGAGGCATGGTCGCAAGAATCGCCATCGTCATTGGCCGACCGCCTTCGCCATGTACTGCGCGTACGGCGCAAGCGCCGCCTGCACGGCCGGATCGATCGCATTGAGCCAGAGCAAAGGCGCGCCCCCCATGACGATTGCCATCACGGCAATTGGCACCAGCGCCGATTTCTCGCGCGGATTCAAGTCAGGCAGTGTGTTATTTACTTCGTGCGTGACCTTGCCATAGAAGACGCGCTGGTACATCCACAGCAGGTAGCAGGCGCTCCAGATCACGCCCGTGGCCGCCAGAATGCCGTAAACCGGACGAGCCTCAAAAGCTCCGCTGAGCACCAGGAATTCGCCGATGAAGCCGTTCAGGAGCGGCAGTCCGACCGAGGCGAGCACGGTTACGAGAAAGAAGGTCGCATACTTCGGCATGGGCGTCGCGAGGCCGCCGAACTCTGTAATCTCGTAGGTGTGGCGGCGTTCGTAGAGAATGCCCGCGAGCATGAAGAGGCCTCCGGTGGCAACGCCATGCGAGAGCATGATGAACATGGCTCCGTTCAGGCCGGCGGTGGTGAAGCTGAAAATTCCCAGCACCACAAAACCAAGATGGCTCACGGAAGAGTAAGCGATCAGCTTCTTCATGTTCGGCTGGATGAGGGCGACCAGCGCGCCATAGATGATGCCAATGAGCGCGAGAATCATAATCCACGGCGCGTTGCTGCGCGCCTGGTCGGGGAAAAGTGACAGATTGAATCGCAGCAAGCCGTAGGTTCCCATCTTCAGCAAAACGCCCGCCAGTAGTACCGAGCCTGCGGTAGGCGCCTCGACGTGCGCGTCCGGCAGCCAGGTATGAAAAGGGAAGAGCGGAACTTTGACGGCGAAGGCGATGAAGAATCCGAGGAACAGCCAGGGCGCGGCCGCCGCAAACCCTGGAATTGTGCCGGCATGAATCTGCCGCTGGATCTCGGCGAAGTCAAAGGTGTTCGGCGAGGTATGCGTGTACAGCCAGATGATCGATGCCAGCATGAACATCGATCCGATAAAGGTAAAAAGAAAATACTTTACCGCCGCATAAACCTTGCGCCCGTGGCCGTACATGCCGATCAGCAGCGCCATCGGGATCAGCGTAGCTTCCCAGAAAAAGTAAAAGAGGAACAGATCGAGCGAAGTGAAGACGCCGATCAGCGCCGTCTCGAGGAGCAGCAGCAGGATGAAAAATTCTTTTACCCGCTCATGAATCGAAGTCCACGAAATCAGCACGCAGAGCGGCGTCAGGAACGTCGTCAGCACCACCAGCCAAACGGAAATTCCGTCCACGCCCATGTGGTAATGAATGTTGGGGCTGGCAATCCACGGCTTGTCGATCTCGAATTGAAAGCCGGCCAGATTGCGGTGCAAATGCACCGGCAGATGCAGCGAGGCCACAAACGCCAGCAGTGAGATCACCAGCGCAAACAATTTAATGTCGCGGTCGCGCCGCGGAATAAACAGAATCAGCAGTCCGCCGAGCGCCGGGATAAACGTTACCAGCGTGAGCACGATCGGATTGAGGCTGGGCAGATCCATCTGAGCGAGGTGCGTCGCAAGCATGTGCATCGCGTTCATGTTCACCGCACCCCCATCCAGACCATATATGCGATCACAGCCGCGCCTCCGGCAGCCACCCATCCCGCATACGATCGCAAATTGCCCGACTGCATATGGCGGGCCTCGTCGGAAATGTGCCGTGCGGCGTCGGCCGAATTGTTGACGGTCGCGTCGATTACTCCCTGGTCTACGCCGTGCCACAGAATTTCGGTTGAGCCCTCGATGAGCGGCTTGACGAAAAGCGCGTTGTAAAGCTCATCGATGTAGTACTTGTGTAGTACGGCCTCGTACAGCCCGCCCAGCTTCGCAGTAATGCGCGCCGGCAACTCGGGACGGCTGCTGTAGAGCATGTAGGCTACGAACCAACCCAGAAACGCAACCGCAATCGAAACTCCCATCAGTGAATATTCCAGAGGTTTGCTGGCAGCTTCCCGAACGGGCTCGTGCGCCGCTTGTCCCACTTGAAATACCGGATCTAGAAAATGTTCAAAGTGGCCGCCGTAGCCCACAAATCCGCCCACCAACGAAAGCACAGCCAGAATCGCCAGGGGCCCGAGCATCACCATCGGGCTCTCATGCGGCTCGCCATGCCCGTGCCCATCATGCCCGTTTGAATCGTGCCCACCCGCATCATGCGCGTGCGTGTCGGCCTTCGCGCCCCGATACTCGCCGCCAAAGGTCAGGTAGAGCAGGCGGAACATATAAAAAGAGGTGAGGAAGGCCGTAATCACGCCGATCAGCCAATACACCCAGCTCGTCTGAAATGCCTGCCACAGAATCTCATCTTTCGACCAGAACCCGGCCAGCGGAGGAATGCCCGCGATTGCCAGCGTCGCGATCCCCATTGTCGCGAACGTCCACGGCATGTAATAGCGGAGCCCGCCCATCTTGCGCATGTCCTGCTCGCCGCCGACTCCGTGAATCACCGAGCCCGCCGCGAGAAAAAGCAAGCCTTTAAAGAACGCGTGTGTCATCAGGTGGAAGATGCCTGCCGAAAATGCTCCCACGCCGCAGGCCATAAACATGTAGCCGAGCTGTGACACGGTCGAGTAGGCGAGGACTTTCTTGATATCGGTCTGCGCCATGCCGATGGTTGCGGCGAAGAGCGCGGTCAAAGTCCCAATCACAGCGACCACCGTCAGGGCCGACGGTGCGCGCTCAAAAATTACGTGCGACCGGGCCACCATATAAACCCCGGCCGTCACCATGGTCGCCGCATGGATCAGGGCCGAGACGGGCGTCGGGCCCTCCATCGCGTCGGGCAGCCAGACGTAAAGCGGAATCTGCGCCGATTTGCCCGCTGCGCCGACCATGAGCAACAGCCCAATGGCGGTCAGCAGCCCGGCTCCGGCTGTCTCAGTCGGATACTTGCTGACTTGCTCAAACACTTTCGTGAAGTCCAGCGAATGGAAATGTTTGATCATCAAAAACAAGGCGATCAAAAATCCAAAGTCACCAATGCGGTTGACGATAAATGCTTTCTTCCCGGCGGATGCGGCCGAATCCTTAATGAACCAGAATCCGATCAGCAAATACGATGCGAGGCCGACGCCCTCCCAGCCAATGAACATCATCAGATAATTCTTGGCCAGCACCAGCGTCAGCATGAAAAACATGAACAGGTTCAGATAGGCCATGAAGCGGTAATAGCCGTCGTCCTCCCACATATAGCCGACCGAATAAATGTGGATGAGAAATCCGACGCCGGTGACGACCAGTATCATGACCAGCGAAAGCTGGTCGAGGTAAAAATCGAAATCG
>JBAWAI010000075.1:0-4283 GCA_049589215.1 Terriglobales bacterium
CTCTGCAACTGAACGGCGATCTGCTCGTCAAAATCGATCGCGGCGAAGAGGCGCTCGTAATCTATAAGAAAATCCTCACGCTCGATCCCGACAACGAACTGGCGCTTACATCGCTCGGATCGGTGTCACGCCAGTTGGGCCATGACAAAGAGGCTGAAAAATACTTGTTGCGCCTCGCCGCAACGCATCCCGGCTATTACGCGTCGTATCTGGCGCTCGGCGATCTTTACACCGCCCGCCACGATTTCACGAAGGCAGAGACAAATTACCGCAAGGCGCATAGCCTCGCCCCCCGCAATACTCTCGCAATCGCCGGGGGCATGAACGCAGCAATTGAGGCCCATCAGTATCCGCTCGCCGGGGAATGGCTAGCGCTTGCCTCGCCGCCCATGCAGCAGGACCAGTTCATCATGCGGGAGAAAGAACGCTACCTAAGCTGGATCGGAAACTACAAAGAGTCCGCGGAAGTGGGCCAACAGCTGATTCAGAAGCTTCCCCGTGACCGCGATGTGGTTGTCTATCTTGGATACGATTACCTTCACCTCGAGCGCTACGACGACCTGCTGGCTCTTAGCTCGAAGTATCAGGATGTACTGCCCAAGGAGCCCGACCTTCCGCTGCTCGCAGGCTATGTCTACAAGCACAATGGTGATCTCCGTGAGGCGCAGGATGAATTTACGAAATCGATCGAGCGCGGCCCCGGCGTTGCCACAGCCTATGTAAATCGCGGCTTCGTGCTCCACGATCAACGGCAGGCTGTAGCGGCCGCGGCTGACTTCAATGCCGCTCTGAAGATTGAACCCAAGAACGGCGAGGCCCACCTCGGCTTGGCTTATGCCGACCTTGATTTGCATCGCGCGCGTCTCGCGCTTGAGCAGGCAAAGGTTGCCGAAAAAGAGATGGGCGATTCGATGGCGTTGCATCTGATTCGGGGAACAGCCTACGGCAATGAAGGATTGCAGAAGCAGGCCATCGCTGAATTCCGTCTCGCTCTGAAGAGCAACCCGGCTGACCCCAAGCTTCATGTGGCCATCGCCGACGCGCTCTATGAACTGCATGAATATCAGGAGGCGATTAACGAGCTTCAGGATTCCGATAAGCTCTTGCCTGGTAATGGCCTTGTATATGCGCAGCTCGCGCGGTGCTACGCGCAACTTCACCAGCGCAATCAAACGATGCACTACATCGAACTGGCTGAGAAGGCCGGCCCGAGCGCGGTCTACGTTACAACCGGGGAGGCGCTCAGTGTCATCGGTGAGCAAAAAGCTGCCATGGCTCGCTTTGAACGTGCGCTCTCGGCTACCGGGGCTGACCGTGTAGAAGTCCGTCTGGCCATTGCCCATCTCATGCTGAAGAAGGGCGAGGTGGATGATACTCGCCGCCAGGTGACGCTTGCGTTGATGGAAGCGGGCGCGGGCCGCACCGATCCACCGACCGGCACAGAGCTGGTGCAAACGGCCGACGTTTTTCTCGGCATGCATGAGTATCAACTCGCCCAAGTTTATTTTCAGCGTGCACTGGCCGCGGGCGCGCCCGAATCCGACGTTCGCGTCGGGCTGGCGAATACTTATTTAGCGATTGGCGATACTCCTCGCGCTGAGGCTCAGTTGGATCAGATCAGCAAAAACCTGAACGACGACGAGTTGAGTTACCAATATTTGCTCGCGCGGGCAACGGCACTTCGTCAGCGCCGCCAGAATGCACAGGCGTTGACCGCCTTTGCGCAGGCAGCGCAGGGCGCGGGCGAAGATGATACCGCCGATATAGAGATGCTGCGTGCCGGTGCTGACGAGGGGCTGAGGATAAACCACACCGTAAGTTTCCTCTCCGACTACACGCTCTCGCCCATCTTCGAGGACACGACTGTCTATCCGCTGGATGCCGCGCTGGATTCGAGTTCTCCGGCCACGTCCAATAACCTGCCCTTGCCGCGTTCTTCGATTCAGAGTCTGTGGACTGAGGCTTTTCACCTTCACCTGCAAGGCCTGCCAGACTCCGGCGGCTTCTTTCAGGTGCGCAATTCGCGCGGCGTGATCTCGCTGCCGAGCGCCAACACAATCGTCGACCGCGATACCTGGGATTACAACTTCAACTTCGGCGTCACTCCGTCGCTTCGGTGGGGCGACAACGTTTTTAACTTCAATACCGGCATTCAGGAAACCGTGCGGCGGGACACTCTCGACCCGTACAACATGAACCAGAACCTATTCCGCCAGTTCGCCTACCTCTCAACGACTTCGTTTTTTAATTGGGTGTCGGTGAATGCCTACGGGATCCGAGAGGCCGGACCGTTCACGGAGAATGGACAGCGCAGCCGCGACCTGGCGGGCTCCCTGGAATTTCATGTTGGCCGGCCTTGGGCAAAAAATGGGCTTATCGTCGGCTGGGGAGCGCGCGACGAGCAGTTCTCGCCCATTCCACGCGAGTTCTACTACACCTCAACCTATGCTGGCATCGAGCGGCGGTTCTCGGAGCGGCTCAAGATCCGGGCAATCGGCGAATACCTGCGATCCTGGCGCGTCGAAATAAGCCAGTACGCAATTGCACAGGCGTTCCGGCCTGCGGGCAATGTGGAGTTTTCGCCCACCCGCAATTGGTCAGTTCTCGTCAATGCGGCTTATTCCCGCAATATGGGGATCCACGCTTATGACGCGGTGCAGTCCGGATTCGCCGTTTCCTATGCGATGCCGATTCACCGAAACTATCAGGAGAACGGCCAGGAACTACCCGTGCGTTATCCGATCCGCTTCTCTGCAGGTATGCAACAGGAAGACTTTTTCAATTTTAACGGCCCTGCGAGCCAGCAGATCAGGCCGTATTTTCAAGTCAGCATTTTTTAAAAACTACCAAAGAATCGAAGTAAAAACCAAAAGAACGGTTAAGAATCGGCCCATGAAAATCTGCCTTATAACTGCATTTCCTCCGAGCGGCCGGCAACTGAATGAATACGGCCTTTATCTGGCTCGAGAACTCCAGCGCAACCCGCTCATTAACCTCACGATCTTGGCCGACAAGCTGACTTACTATGAGTGGAATACCGACGCCAACGGCCTGCCCATTCACAATCCCGAACAACAGGAACTACCTGGGTTCGATGTGATTCGCTGCTGGGAGAGCAATCGCGTGGCTTCTCCGCTGCGGCTGATCAAGGCCGTGCACGCCGTGAAACCGGACGTGGTTTGGTTCAATCTCGTTTACTCGACCTTTGGCACGCCCGAATTTCCGGTCGCAGCTTTCGCCGGTTTGTGTGCGCCGGCCGTGACTCGCGCCATGGGATACTTCACGCATGTGACGCTGCACCACATTGTCGAGCACGTAGATTTTCATGATGCCGGAGTAAAACGGGAACGGCTTTACCGCTTTGGAAGCGCTCTGGCCACGCGTGTGCTGTTGAATGCGACCTCGGTGTCGGTCTTGTTATCTGGTTACCGGCGCACGCTCGCAAAAAAATATTCGGTCGACAATGTTCTTCTCGGGACGCACGGTATTTTTGCCCGTTGCCCCTCACCGCCTGATTTTTCAGTGCGCGGCAATCCCGATCAACGGATTCTGGCCATCGGACATTGGGGAACTTACAAGCGCCTCGAAACGCTCATGGAAGCGTTTCCCACGGTCTTGCGCAGAATTCCCACCGCGCGCTTGATCATCGCGGGATCGAACCACCACACCAAACCGGGCTACTGGGAGTCGGTGCGAGCGAAGTATGGGCCAAATCCACGAATCGAATTTCGCGGCTACGTGAAAGAAGAAGGATTGCCGGAACTATTCAGCACGGCCAGTATTCTCGTCTTGCCGTACGATTCGGCAACCGGTTCCAGCGGTCCAGCGCACCAGGCGTGCGAGTATGGCCTGCCCATCGTGTCTGCTGATCTCAGCGACTTCCGGGACATGGCCGCTGATGAAGACATGGCCGTGAGCTTCTACAAGACCGGCGATCCGGTGGACCTGGCCGCGCAATTGATTGGACTATTGGAATCGCCGCAGGATCAGCGCATGGCTGCCGAACAGAATTATGCCGCCGCCGTTCGCATGACCATGCCCCACGTCGTTCGCCACTATCTCCGCTGGTTTGAACTTGAGAGGCGGAGGCGCTCGTTTGGCTCTTCTGCCGAGAATCGAATACCGCTCATGAGCCGTCGCCGGGCGTCGCTGCGGGCAGCCCTGCATGCGCTCCCGCCGGTTGCGAAGACAGCGTTCTCTACAGCGGACGATGAGGCGCCGGCAGTTTCACCACATACTAGGGATGTCGCGTGATAAAGGTTGGTGGAGATGCGCTGTCGCGC
>JBAWAI010000076.1:0-8956 GCA_049589215.1 Terriglobales bacterium
TCCTAAAAAGAGACACCAACAAAAAGAGCGACACCAGAAAAGAAGACGCGGAGCCTGAAAACTGAAACGCCAGAAGCGCCAGCCATGTAATTGTTACGCTCCCGCCTCAGTCCGCCCCGAAGCAAATCAAAAAGCGCACCCGGAGTAAGCATTCCACAAATTCCCCGCAACCCACTAAACGATAAACACTTACCAGTACTATCAATACATATAAGTACGTACATAAATGTCAATTGCTCCACGTGGAGCAATTATCAAAACCCGGCTTATGCTCCACGTGGAGCTCATCTCCGAAGCCGGCAGCCTACAGGTTGATGGCCGACCGCCGCGGCTCCCCGATGGTCAGGAAAGGGTCGCGCGCCCCCTCCTTCTCCTTGATCCACTTCTTCTCGTTGCGGATGATGTCGAGCAGCTGGACCTTGTCCTCCGCGCTCGGCAGGCACTCGGTCACGTGCTCGTGGTAGGCGCGTTCGTCCAGCGCCTCGCCCGTCTCCGAATGAAACATCTTCCCCGTCCATCGTCCGATGCTGCGGTTGAACTTGATGTCGGGCGTATAGAACTTCTTGAGGCCGGGAGCAAGAAATGAGTTCAGACGCTCGATCAGGCCGCTCACCTCTTGCCGGTAGAGATGGCGGTTGTAGTCGTTGAGGTCGTCAAGGTCCACCGCCTTGTCATTCTGCGGCTCATCGTAGCGTCCCTTGATGCCCCAGACATAGGCCCAGTGTGCAGACGACGAGTGGTCTGTACCGAAGAGGTCGTACGAACTGGAGATCCACTTATTCAAATACTTTTGCAGCAGCCACTGCGGGATCACTCCCGCTTCGACGACACGGCGCAGGCCGTCGTTTCCGGTCCCCATGTGGAACGCCTCTTCGCGCAGCATGTATGAAGTCGAGCGACCAAGCGGAGCGAACGACGAGTACTTCAGCATCTGCAACTGGAATTTTCCGTCGCGGTCGACGAAGTCGGTGTAGGTGAAAAAGTCTAACCAGTTGTCGACATCGACGTTGAAGGTGCCGAGCAGGCGCTTGTTTTCGAACGCGCGCCGCTCCAGCATTTTTTGCGCCTCAACTTTTCCGGAAGACCCGAAAAAGTCGATTAACAGCGCGCACATCTGCCAGCCGTGGCGCATCTCCTCGATCATGACGCGCGTGAGAGCCCGGCGATCCCAGTCGGTGGGCGCCGTCTCGAAAAGATTCCGCTGCTGCTCGACGCTGGCAAATTCGGTGTCGCCCTGGTAGATGATCATGTTCATGAGGGCGTCGCGCATCTGCTGCGTGGGAATCTGGCGCAGGTTCTCCCACTTGCGGCGGCCCTTGTAGGAGCCGAACTGGATGTCGTCGGTTTCTATGGCGCCGTAGAGAGTATCGAAGTGAAAGGCTTCGACGTCATCCTTGTTGACGCCGACTTCCTTGCGCCATTCGTTGAAGAGGCCTTCCCATTCGCTGAACGTTCCGATCTTTGGTACTTTTCCTGGCATAGAGTTCAAAACCCTTTCACCGCCGAGACGCAGAGTGCGCCGAGAAAAACATTTTCAACACAGAGGCACAGAGAGACGGAAAACTCTTGCCTCGCTTGTTTCTTACTTGGCCTTGAATTCGGCTGGACGTTTTTCCACGTAGGCGGCCAGGCCTTCTTTTGCGTCTTCGCTCTGGAAGAGGATTTGCTGATTCTCGCGCTCGACGGCCAATGCTGACTCCATCGGAATTTCCCAACCCGTCTGAACTGCTCGCTTGATGCGGCCCACGGCCTTCGCGGCTTTGTTGGGCGGCGTGAACTGGCGGGCGTACTCCATGATGTTTTCCATGAAGCCTTCGCGCTCGAAGATGTCGTTGACCATCCCTAAATCTTTTGCCTCTTCGAAGGAGAAGGTGTTGCCGGTGACCATGAGCTCGATGGCTTTGCTTTTTCCAACCATGCGCGAGAGACGCTGCGTGCCTCCGGTGCCGGGAAGGACGCCTAGATTTACTTCGGGCAGGCCGATCTTGCCCGCATCTTTTCTGGCGATGCGGATGTCGGCGGCCATGGCGATCTCGAGGCCTCCGCCGACGCAGTGGCCATTGATGGCGGCGATGACGAGCTTGGGCGTGTGCTCGAGACGAAGCAGCATTTCATTGGCGTGGAGGCAGAAATAATATTTGAAGGTTGGGTCGACGCTGGCGAGCATCTTGATGTTTGCGCCGGCGGAAAAGAATTTGTCGCCCGCACCGGTGAGCACAATCACGTGAACGTCGTTCGCCATGCGGGCTTTGAGGATGGCCTCATCGAGCTGGCGATTCATCTCGTAGGTGTAAGTGTTGGCCGGCGGATCGTTCATCTCGATCACGGCGACGCCTTGATCGACGCGGTAGTTGATGAGTTGTTTGGTGGTCTCGGCGGTCGCGGGTTGCATAGTGGTTGCCATTCGTGGCTCCTTAGAGTGTTCGTTTTGCCCGACGCGTAGTGGCGCCGGCAGACTGCAGATCCCTCGCTCGTTCTCGGCTTCGCCTCCGAACGACTCGGGATGACAAGGGTTGTGGGGTTTGGCTTCGCTTGGCCCCGAGTCGAGATGATGAGGGTTTTAGAGCTGGGCGGTGGACGCGGACGCTCGCGCTACACACGCCGGAGAGAATGATAGCGCTCATCTGTTGTGTGAGGTCGGCGGCGGTGCCATCCTGGCGCGGGTTGTACCAGGTGTATATCCAGTTGATCATGCCGAAGAGGCTCATGACAGCGGTGCGGGAATTGAAATCCAGTTTGTGTTTGCGCTTCAGGTCATCCATCAGGCCGAGGCAGATTCGATAGTACTCGCGCTTGATGGCCGCTACTTCTGCGTTGAAACCATTTTTCAAAGCTTCGTCTTCGTGGGCTAGAACTTTGAGGCCGCTCTGGTTGGTGACGAAATATTCGAGATGATTCTGGATGAAGATGCGGATGCGTTCGGCGGGATCGGCGACGCCGGCGAGACGCTTTTTTAGTTCTTCGACGATGGTGGTGAAAGTGTGTTTTTGGATCAAGTAGAGCAATCGTTCTTTGGAGCCAAAGTAGTGGTAGAGCCCGGCGAGGGACATGCCGGAGGCGCGCGAGAGGTCGCGCATGGACGCGCCTTCGTATCCTTTGTCGCAGAATACGCCGGTCGCATGGGAGAGGATTTCGCTGAGGCGGCGGTCGAAGCGGGAGTCGGGAGCGGGCGCCGACTTGGATTGGCTCACGCGTCTAATGGGGGAGGGCGGCATAGTTCGAACGTTCGTTCTAATAGCTCTCAATCATAGCGCGGAGGGGCGCGTTGCCACAAGGGCTCAGTTTGGCTGGTCTCGCTCGGTCAGAAGGATGCGCTTTACCTGATTGCGGTCGAAGGTTTGAGTGTTACCGAATTTGTTGAGCAGGTTCGCAGATTTCATTGTAACTGCCAGGACGGCGTGCGAAATTAGTCTTCTCATGGAAATTGTCACTGGTGAGGCGAAGGAGATGTGGTTGAGGTGGGTTTTACAGATTTTGCCGATGCGGGCTGGATGATCCGTTCAACCAAGAACATCTTGCTGACAAGGTTGCGGTCGACCTTCTGGTCTTTGCCATCGACGCGAATAGTGATCGACTCGAGGGACATGGAGAGGATGTCGCCGGTGAGGCTGGTTCCGTCGCGCAAGGCGATGACGTCATTGGACAAACCTCCGAGGGTAACCTTGATGCTGCCGCCGGGAGCTTCGTCTGGAGCGACGTCGAACGGAGTGGTGGTCAGCGCATAGCCATCCTTCTGAAGTTCGAGATCGTGGTTTCCGACACCGAGATTTATGGTGAGAGGAGCAAAACCCATATTTTTTCCATCGACCTTGAGGCTCGCACCGGCGGGTTCAGAGATGACGCGCATGGGGACTGTTTTGGACGATGTTGGTATGCCACCTTTATTGATGGCCGAGATGGCGAGGGCAGAGGGCATACCAATGGACGCGCTTTGAAAAAGCACTTTCGCAGACTCTCCCGGACTGAGGTCGTTGACAGCAAGCAGACCGGTTCCGATGCGAACGTGATCCTTATCCAACAAGCGAACTTCGAGAGAAGCACGCGGCATGGGAGTCGAAGAAAGATTCTCGATCAGAACGTCGGCGGTGAACGTCGCCTGTCCGACCTCGCTGCCTTCGTTGCGAAAGTGCGAGAAGGTGAGCTTCAAAGTTGGCTTGGATTTGTCCGGCCAGAGGAGAACTACGCCAGCGTCATCGGCGAAGGCGGACGCGACGAGCAGAGAGATGAGGGCCAACGGAATAATTAGCAAGCGGCGTGCCGACATACGGCCGAATTGTTGCATAGGAATGAGCGTAGAGCAATGGTGATGGGAAGCCGGGCGGGCTCTGGCAGGCAGTTTAGTTACTAAGCTGGTTGCCGCTCCCTAGTTGCGGAGGTTGGCCATGGTTTCTTCTACTACCTTCTTTTGATCTCCGGTCAGGGGGAGGAATGGGAGACGGGCTGGGCCTCCGTAGTAGCCGTTGAGATCCATGGCGTACTTGATGCCGGGGACGCCGAGCTCGGAGACTACGCGCTGGGCAGCCTGTTTGAGGCGCTCCTGTTTTTCGCGGGCCAGTGGGAGGTCGTCTTCTTTTATGGCGGCGTAGATCTCGTAGCAGGCTGTGGGCGCGGGACAGGCGAAGGCGAGGATAGCGCCGGCGGCTCCGAGGGCGAGGGATGGTTCGAGTTGGTGGGCGGCTCCGACGAGAATTTGGAAGCCCACTTCTTTTTGGCGCGTTTTGAGATTGCCGATGGTGGAGATGGCGGAGGAGCTTGGCTTGGTGGCGCTGGTTGCGCGGAGAGGAATGTCCGGGTCACGCTCCGCCGGCGAATCGGAGGCGGTGCGGTTGGTGGCACCGACCAGAGATTCGACGCTGACCAGTTCCCTGCTTTCTTTTTCTTGCTTTGCGTGCGCGGCGGCTTCGGCTGCTTTGATCATGCGAGGAGTTACGGCGGCGAAGGTTTCGGTTACGGTCGCGGTTCGCTTGATGTGTCGCGTGCCATCTACCATGACCTTTACTTTTTCCAGGTTGCCACTGGACTCCTTGATGGCCGCGATGTTTGGATGATTGGCCAGTTCGGTGACTAACTCGGCGGGCATGTCGTATCCGGTCGCCTGCGGGAAATTGTAGATGACGATGGGCAGCGCGGACCGGTCGGCCACCGTGCGATAGAAAGCGAGAAGGTTCGGGGGATGCATCTGCTTTTTGTAGTAATGCGGGGTGCGGACCATGGCGGCGTCGTAGCCGAGTTCGGCGGCGTATTCGGTGAGGCGAAGCGTTTCGAGGGCAGATTCGACGCCGGTGCCCGCGATCATTACTTTGTGTGGTGCGGCGGCGGCGATCGCGGCTTTGAGGACGTCGCGCTTTTCCTGGTCGGAGAGAAAGATGGCTTCTCCGGTGGAACCCTGCACTACGATTCCGGCGACGGGCGTGCGCGAGTAGCGCTCGGCATTTGACTCGAGCTTTTTATAGTAGACAGCGCCGTCGGGGTAGAACGGGGTGGTGATGGGCGGGAAGATTCCGGAGAGGAGCATGGTTTATTTTAGGGCAAGGGCGGCGAGGGCACCAACCCTGGCTTGATTACAAGCGCGCCTTTCACGTTCAATCTAATTTCTGGTTGCGAGTCTCTCGGCGTGGAGTGTTTGCAGGGCTTGCACGCGGATTTCGCCCCGCTGGAGGGCGGCGATGCCTTCGGCGGCGGCTCGGGCGGCGCTTAGCGTGGTGATGGTGGGAATGCGGGCGGTAACTGCGGCGCGGCGGATGGCTTTTTCGTCGAAGTAGGGATCGGGGCCGTGGGGTGTATTGACAATTAAGTGAATACGCTCGGCTTTGATGAGATCGACCGCGTTGGGGCGGCCTTCTTTTACTTTGTAGACGCGATCGACGACGAGGCCGGCTTCTTCGAGACGGTCGGCGGTGCCGTGGGTGGCCACCAGCTTGAAACCCATGTCGACGAAGCGGCGGGCGAGCTCGACTACTCCGGGCTTGTCGTGGTCGGTGACGCTGATGAAGACGGTGCCCTGCGTGGGGAGTTTTTGTCCGGCGGCGATTTGGGCTTTGGCGAAGGCTTCGCCGAAGTTGTCGGCCACGCCCATGACCTCGCCGGTGGAGCGCATTTCCGGGCCGAGGACGGTGTCGACGCCGGGGAACTTTTGCCACGGGAAAACTGGAGATTTTACGAAGTAGTTGCGGCCGGCGTCGAGGTCGCGCTGCTGCTCGATGTACTCGGGAAGAAATTCGCGGAGCTTGCGTCCGGTCATTAAGCGAGCGGCGATTTTCGCCAGAGGGACGCCGGTAGCTTTGCTGACGTAGGGAACGGTGCGCGAGGCTCGGGGATTGACTTCGAGCACGTAAACTTTGCCGTGGGCTTCGGCTGGCGCTCCGCTGTCGGTGGTTTGCGCGATCATCCCGATGCGGGGGATGGCGAATTGGACGTTCATCAGGCCGATTACTTTTAGAGCGCGGGCTAACTTGAAAGTGTAATCGCGCATTACGTTGAGTTGGGCTTCGGGGATATCGACTGTGGGCAGCACGCAGGAGGAGTCGCCGCTGTGGATGCCGGCCTCTTCGATGTGCTGCATGATGCCGCCGATGACCACGTCTTCGCCGTCGGAGAGGGCGTCGACGTCGACTTCGATGGCGTCTTCGAGAAATTTGTCGATGAGGACGGGACGGTCCTGCGAGTACTCGACTGCCTGCTTCATGTATTGCGTGATGGTGTCTTCGTCGTAGGCGATGACCATGGCGCGGCCGCCTAAGACGTAGCTAGGACGGACGAGGACTGGGAAGCCAATTTGCTTGGCGGCTTCTACCGCGGCTTCTGGTGAGGTGACCATGGCTCCGGGGGCTTGGGGGATTTGAAGTTCTTCGAGGAGCGCCCCGAAACGCTTGCGATCTTCGGCGAGGTCGATGGATTCGGGCGTGGTGCCGATGATGTTTATGCCGGCGGCTTTTAGCGGGAGGGAGAGATTGAGCGGTGTCTGGCCGCCGAACTGGACGATTACGCCTATCGGCGCACCGGCGCTGGCCTCGTGCTCGCATATGGCGAGGACGTCTTCGAGGGTAAGCGGCTCGAAGTAGAGACGGTCGCTGGTGTCATAATCGGTGGAGACCGTCTCGGGATTGCAGTTGATCATGATGGTCTCGTAACCATCTTCGCGGAGAGCGTAGCTGGCGTGGCAGCAGCAGTAATCGAACTCGATTCCCTGGCCGATGCGGTTGGGACCGGAGCCGAGGATGACTACCTTCTTTTTTGAGGTGGGCGCGGCTTCGTCTTCTTCTTCATAGGTGGAGTAGAGGTAGGGCGTGTAGCTTTCGAATTCCGCGGCACAGGTATCGACGCGCTTGTAGACCGGTTTGATCTTGTGCTTTTTGCGGAAGTGACGAACTTTATCCTGGCCGCCTTTGCCGTCGAGACGCCAGGTAAGTGCGAGACGTCCGTCGGAGAAGCCCATGCGCTTGGCGTCCCGGACGATTTCGGGCGGGACGGATTCCATCGGATGCTTTTCGAGTTCCAGCTGCATGTCGTTAATCTCTTTTAGCTGGTAGAGGAACCAGGGGTCGATCGAGGTCATCTTCGCGATCTGCTTGATGGTGTGGCCCTGGCGAAGAGCGTAACGAACGTAGCTGAGGCGCTCGGGATGCGGGGTGACTAAGCGCTGCGTTAGAATCTTCGGCTCGATTTTTTCTGACCCTACTTTTTTGCCGGTGTCGAGGGCGCGGACGCCTTTTTGCAGCGCTTCTTTGAAGGTGCGACCGATGGCCATTACTTCGCCGACGGACTTCATTTGCGGGCCGAGACCCTCGTCGGCGCCGGGGAATTTTTCGAATTGCCACTTCGGAATTTTTACTACTACGTAGTCGAGCGTGGGCTCGAAGCAGGCGGGCGTTTTGCGCGTGATGTCGTTCGGGATTTCATCGAGCGTGTAGCCGACTGCTAGCTTGGCGGCGATTTTTGCGATCGGGAAGCCGGTGGCTTTTGAGGCCAAGGCGGAGGAACGCGAGACGCGCGGGTTCATCTCGATGACGACCATGCGGCCGGTGGATGGATTGACGCCGAACTGGATGTTCGAGCCTCCGGTTTCTACGCCGATTTCGCGCATTACTGCGATCGAGGCGTCACGCATCATTTGATATTCGCGGTCGGTGAGCGTTTGCGCGGGCGCGACGGTGATCGAGTCGCCGGTGTGGACGCCCATGGGATCGAAATTTTCGATGGAGCAGATGATGATGACGTTGTCTTTGGTGTCGCGCATCACCTCGAGCTCGTATTCTTTCCAGCCGAGGACGGATTCTTCGATGAGGCATTCGTGGACGGGCGAGAGGTCGAGGCCACGGGCGAGGATTTCCATGAGCTCTTCGCGGTTGTAGGCGATGCCGCCGCCGGTGCCACCGAGCGTGAAGCTGGGGCGGCTGATTACGGGGAAGCCGATTTTGCCAGCGAATTCGATGCCGTCTTTGAGATTGCTGACCAGCGCGGATTTGGGGACGTCGAGGCCGATGCGCTGCATCGCGTCTTTGAAGAAGAGACGGTCTTCGGCCTTTTTGATGGCGCTGATCTGCGCGCCGATGAGATGGACGTTGTATTTCTCGAGCACACCGGAGTCGGCGAGTTCGATGGCGAGATTGAGCGCGGTTTGTCCGCCAACGGTTGGGAGCACGGCGAAACCGGCGCTGGGAGCCATTTCTCGCTCGATGCGAATGATCTCTTCGAGATATTCGCGGGTGAGCGGCTCGATGTAAGTACGGTCGGCGGACTCGGGATCGGTCATGATGGTGGCTGGGTTCGAGTTGGCGAGCACAACTTCAAAGCCCTCGGACTTGAGCGCTTTGCAGGCTTGCGTGCCGGAGTAGTCGAACTCGGCGGATTGGCCGATGACAATGGGGCCGGAGCCTAGGATGAGGATTTTCGAGATGTCGGTTCGTTTGGGCATTATGCGGTCTTCGCTTTGCTGCCGAACGGCACGCCTTCAGCC
>JBAWAI010000077.1:0-2422 GCA_049589215.1 Terriglobales bacterium
CTTCAAACACCGTGCCGCAATACTGGTAGTAGGGCGTATCGCAATTATTGCCATAACCCCCGCCGAACTGCGTCGCGCCATAGAGGTTGCCTGCACTATCAAATGTTAAATCGCCCCAGGGGAAGTATCCATCTTTCCCACTCTGAAAGCTGTGCAGCACTTTCTCGGTCCACTTGCCGCCCTTCTCTTTCGGTGGGATTAACTCAAACACAGTTCCGCAACCGGACCTTCCACCAAATAACTCGCAGGGTCCGCTGCCCCCGTAAGCCGTAGTGCCGTACAGGTTCCCCACCTGGTCGATAATCAACCCGCCTTGCGGAGTGTTGCCGTCGTTGTAGTTCACGCCTTTGAAGACATAGAGCACAGTCTCAGTCCAAGGCTTGCCCTTCTCCGTAGGGGGACTCAGTTCGTAGACGATGCCGCATTGCGCGATGCCCGGACATTGCATCACGCTCGCGCCACCCCAGCCGGTTGCCCCGTATAGATTCCCAGCCGTGTCAAAGACCACCCCACCAACGGGATAAGCCCCGTCATTCGGCAATCCCTGAAAGCTGTACAGCACTTTCTCCTTCCACTCGGCAGATGCGGATAAGGCGAACGTGAGAATAAGAATGAGCGACAGCGGCAGAGAGCCTATTAAGCGGAACCGCTCTTTGTAAGTCATCGCCACAATCTCCCAGCTTTCGCAGGCGCGAACAGCTCGGATTCGGGCCGATATTACATCTGATTGCGTCTGGCGTCCACTGTCCTCATTGTCAACTGGCGTAATATCCCCATTGCACGCAATATAAAAAGGCGCCCGCTTGAGGTACGGTGTGATTGTTCGGATCACCACTTACTCCAAGGAGCGCCGTTATGAACCAACAAAAGTATATGGGCATGGACGTTCACCAGGCAACGATCTCGGTCGCGGCGATGGATGGCAAGGGCAAGCTGATCATGGAATGCATTCTGGAGACGAAGGCGGACACGATTCTAGAGTTCGTCCATGGGCTACGCGGAACGGTGTCGGTGACCTTTGAAGAAGGAACTGCTGCCGCCTGGTTACATGATCTGCTGAAACCGCACGTCGCCCAGCTCGTGGTTTGCGATCCGCGAAAGAACGCGCTGCTGAAAGATGGCAGCAAGAGTGACCGGATTGATGCCCGTAAGCTGGCCGAGTTGTTACGCGGCAACCAACTCCATTCGGTGTACCACGGAGAGCACGGGGTGCGCACCTTGAAGGAGTTGGGTCGTAGCTATCAGACGCTGACGAAAGATGTCACGCGGGTGATGAGTCGGATCAAGGCGCTGTACCGCAGTTGGGCCATTCCCTGCAGCGGAACCACGGTCTATGCCTCGCGGCATCGCGCGGAGTGGTTGGCGAAGATCCCGCAACCTGGAGTTCGTCGGCGAGCGGAACGGTTGTATCAGCAACTGGATCTACTGCAACCGGTGCGGCAGGAGGCGCGACGCGACCTGCTGCGAGAGAGTCGCAGACATGATGCCGTGAAAAGGCTGCAGCAGATTCCTGCGATCGGTCCGATTCGAGCCGCCTTGCTGGTAGCCCTGCTGCAAACACCGCACCGTTTTCGTACCAAGCGCCAACTGTGGGCTTACAGCGGTTTTGCGATCGAGACGCACGACAGCGGCGAGTATCGCTATGTCCGAGGGAAGATCCAACGAAACCGGGAACGCATCACGGTGCGCGGTCTGAATGACAACCATAATCACGACCTGAAGAATCTGTTCAAGGGTGCGGCTCTCTCGGCCAGCACTCAGCCCGGACCGCTGCGCGATTTCTATACGGCTCTGGTTGAAAAAGGAATGCGGCCGACGATGGCCCGTCTCACCCTGGCACGAAAGATTGCCGCGATCACCTTAACCATTTGGAAGAAAGGAGTCAGTTTCGACGCCCAACAGTTGCATCGGCAAGCCGCTTGAGCGTCTCTGGTAAGAGGCCTTTCCATCTCCGGTGATTCTCTCGGATGGTGGTCGGTCGGGTTCTCGAGACGCTCGGTTCGAGGCGAGTATCAGTCAATGAGATCGGCCTTGTGTGCTTCGGCACCGAGTCACCCATTACACGTTATGCCGCCTCGGATAACCAGAAATAGCGATAGGCCACGAGCCTCCGATAGAACCATGGTTGACACTCCACGACCAGGTCCGCTTGCCCAGTTTCAAGACCCGATTGGCGTCGTCACCACCAAAAGATGAAACCGCAGGAAGGGCAGACACACCAGAGCAAAACCCCGCGGACAAAATCGGGGGCGCCTACAGTCAGTGGGCTGGATCTCGAGAAAGACTCTCGCTTCCGGTCGAGGGAGAATTTTTTTCTTGACATCCCTTTTTATAGAACTCTTTGAGAACACTCATGAACGCGCGGTGCGTTCTGGGGTGACCGCTTGATGGGGACTTAGCCGGGCAGGGCGCGGTACTGCAT
>JBAWAI010000078.1:0-15778 GCA_049589215.1 Terriglobales bacterium
CATTACTTGGGGTGCGAGGTGCTGAAGGAAAACTTGTTGGCTAGTAGTTCGCCCTCGTCGCTATCCATTGGATTCAAACTCATATCGGTTGGTCCGTTGAGGATCCAGATGTTTTTGGCCGAGAAGAAATACGTGCGTCCGGCTTCTGCCGTGAAGTGAGCTGCGGCGGTCTGGCGACCCAGAAACAAGGCGATCGCAGTTTGCCAGCTGGCGCACAGATGATGGACTCCGGGATCGACTGAGAAGAAGAGATACGAGTTGCCGTGAGTCGCTCCGACCCGCTGGCCGTCAACGCCGATGCGGGTGGTAGGCTTGGGCCGGCTTTCGAATCCGGTGTCGTCCTCGACGAAATAGACCAGCGCCTTACCGGAGTCTGGTTGAGCTCCGTTGAGGTGACCGGAGTGCTGACTCTTGGTCGTTTTCACTGCGAACTTAGTGTTCGGATCACCACAGCCTGGCGACTGCTCATCTTGCGCAAATGCCAGGGAAGCAAACATAAGAACGACAGCGACTGGAAGGACAACGAGGGTGGCTTTCTTCATAATCGTCACTCCTACTCTTTACAACTCCGATTGGGGGAGTTGGGTTCACGTTCTCTGCATGAATTAATGGCAGGAGGCTGGGCGGGCAGGCTCTCTAGAATTTTGTCTAAATTGCATAGAATTTTGTAACGCAGACGAGCAATTCGGAGGCAATTAGGCTCGCCGGGGGCGAATTAGCGGCATTTTCATTTGTCTCTAAATTGTAAAATCCCTGTCATTTTCTGCTCCAAAATGTGCCAATAAGATCAAATGAGGCTACAGTTTAGCGGTATCATACATGCCGGAATGGGGCGTGGCGGGGGACGCGAATGCCAAAAAGTGCGGGACAAGGGGCGACGATGGAACTGGCTCCGGCGGGCGGCGAGAAAATATTGGTGATTGAAGACGACCGGGCGGTGCAAAAGGCGCTGGTCCGATTGTTTGAGGGGGAAGGATTCACGGTCGAGGTCGCCGGAAACGGGACGGAGGGGCTGGAGCTGTTTCGGGCGGCGGCTCCTTCGGTGCTGGTGCTTGACCTGAGTTTGCCGGGGACTCCGGGACAGGATATTTGCCGCGAAATCAGCCAGGCGGCGCCGTCGTTGCCGATCATTATTTTGAGCGCGCGTACGGAAGTGATGGACAAGGTGCTGCTGCTGGAGTTGGGCGCGCATGACTACGTGACCAAGCCGTTCAGTCCGCGGGAGCTGCTGGCCCGGGTGCGGACGGCGATGCGGCGGCGGACGGCGCAGCCTGCGGTGGCTGAGACGTTCAGCTTTGGCGACGTGAAGGTGGACTTCACGAAAATGGAGCTGCGCCGGGGCGGGGAGCTGGTGCCGATGACGTCGCAGGAGTTCAAGGTGCTGAAGTTCATGATTCAGAATGTGGAGCGCGTGCTGACGCGGGAAGAGTTGCTGAATCAGGTGTGGGGATATCGAAATTATCCGAGCACACGGACGGTGGACAACCATATTTTGAGGCTGCGGCAGAAGCTGGAGAAAGATCCGGCGAACCCGGAGCATTTTCGGACGGTGCATAGTGCGGGGTATAAGTTTGTGCCGTAGAAATCGGGCATCTGGCCGTCGGGTCATCTGAAGATCAAAATCTAATAGGGAATTGGCCTTGCTTTTAAATGACCCGATGACCCGATAGTTATTACTCGGCTTTTATAGTCTTTTCGGTTGCTTCATGAATGGCATTCGGCTCCGGACTAAATTTTTGCTTTCCATGGTGGCGGTGTCGGCGACCCTGACGGTCGCGACCTTGCTGGTGGTGCAGTACACAGTGCAGCGGCAGGTGCGGGTTGGGATCCAGCGCGACCTGCAAAATTCGGTTTCCGCGTTTCATAATTTCCAACGACAAAGAGAAGCGATGCTGGAGCGCTCGGCGGCGCTGCTGGCCGACTTGCCGAACGTGCGGGCGATGATGACCACGCACGACGCGGCGACCATTCAGGATGCATCGCGTGATTTGTGGCGGATTGGCGGAAGCGATCTTCTGCTGCTGGCGGATGCGTCGGGCCGGGTGATGGCGCTGCAGGCGACGCCGCCGGAGATTACGATCCGACAGGGGCAGGATTTTTTTCCGCAGGTGGTTGCGCAGGAGGAGACGCGGCACTGGTGGATCGTGGAAGGGCATTTGTATGAAGTCTTCTTGCAGGACATTTATTTCGGCCCGAAGAGCGAGCACAAGGTGCTGGGATATCTGGTGCTCGGGTATGAGATTGATGACCGGTTTGCGCGCGAGCTGAGCCGGATTTCGGCGAGCGAGGTGGCGTTCAGGAATGGCAACTCGATCGTGCGGAGCACGTTGAAACCGGCGCAGGAAGCGGAGTTGCTGCGGGTTGCGGCGCCGACGCTGAACGCGGGAGCGGCGCCTGCGGCCGATCCGGAATCGCCGGGCGCCGACGAAGGAATGCGAGAGTCAGGCCAGATCCGGCTGGGCGAGGAGCGGTTCCTGGCGACCTCGGTGCAGTTGCCGGCGGCGATCGGCGGAGCGGGCGCGCTGAATTTGTGGGTGTTGAAATCATTCGACCAGGCGACGGCCTTCCTGAGCAACCTGAACGAGTTGCTGATTTTGCTGGGCCTGACGGCAGTGGTGGCGGGCACGATGCTGGTGTTTGTGATCTCGCGGACTTTCACGCGGCCGCTGGAGAACCTGGTGAGCGGGGTGCGGGCGCTGGAGCAGGGAAACTTTGAATATCCGCTAGAAGCGCATGGGGGAGACGAAGTCGCTGAGGTGACGGGAACATTCGACCGGATGCGAACGAATCTGCAAAAAACGCAGCGCGAGCTGCTGGATGCGGAGCGGCTGGCGACGATCGGGCGCATGGCGAGTTCGATTTCGCATGATTTGAGGCATTCACTGGCGGCGGTGGTGGCGAACGCGGAATTTTTGTGCGAGAGCAAGCTGACCCCGGCGCAGCGTGAGGAGTTGTACGCGGAGATACGCGTGGCGGTCAACCAGATGACGGATTTGATCGAGTCACTGCTGGAATTTTCGCGAACGCGGGAATCGTTGCGGCCGTCGTATGGCGACGTGCGGTCGGCGGTGGAGCGGGCGGTGCAGACGGTGAAGGCGCATCCGGAATTTCATCGAGTGCGGATTCGCATCACGAGCGAGGGGTTGACGGAGGGATGGTTCGACTTCAAGAAGCTGGAGCGGGCGCTGCTCAACCTGCTGCTGAATGCGTGCGAGGCGGTGCCGGCGGATTCGGGAAGGATCGAGATCGGGATGCGGCGGGTGGCTGAGAAGCTGGAGATTCGCATTGAGGATAATGGCCCGGGCGTTGCGGACATGGTGCGGGAAAAGCTGTTTGATCCATTTGTGAGTTATGGAAAAGAAAACGGCACCGGCCTGGGGCTGACCGTGGTGCAGAAGATTGTGCAGGACCATGGCGGCGAAGTGACGGTGGAGCGGACGTCAGGGACGGGAGCGACATTCCGGATCAACCTGCCGCTGAGCCCGGCGCCGGAAGACGCGCTGGCCGCCAAACATGAGATGTAGGGCTTCATATTTTCTGTTGAGAAAATTTCTGTTGGAAATCCTTGCAAGCTAAAAGATTTTTGTGCCCAGGGGAGGGGATATGAGCGCACGAGGGGATATGAGCAAAGAGCGCCGATTCACGTTTTTGCGCGGAGCGATCGGACTGCGCCACGTGTGGATCACGATGACGATGCTCGCGACCTGCAGCGGCGTTGGCGTGGCGCAGATGCCAGCCTCCGTAGCCACGCCTTCAACGTCTTCGTCCTCTGCCGCACAGGGAGCCGCCGAGCCATTGAGCCAGGCGGTGCGCGAGTTGAGCGACCAGGTGCGGGCGCTACGCGCTTCGATGGCGGAGATGCGGGCGGACTCGGCGCGCTCCGAGGAGGAGACGCGGGAGCTGCGGCGCGAGCTGGATGAGCTGAGGGCGGCGACATTGGATCGGCGGCCGGTGGTGACGGAGGCGGTGGTTCGCACGGAGAGCAGGAGCAGTTCGACGCCGGCGGGTGCAACGATGGGCGGGGTGCTTCGCGAGGTGCTCCGGCTTCCTCAGCGCGATTCTCAGCAATATCCTCAGCACGACAATGTTCACGACGGCGTTCAGCGTGACAGCGTGGCAGGTCTTCAGGCGCAGAGTTCTCAAGAACAAAGCATGGTGGCTGGTGCGCAGGCGGGTACGTCTTCCAGTACTTCCAATACTTCTTCCGTTACTCCGGATGATCAGAAAAAAACGGGACGGCCGGCGACGATCGAGGAGGAATACGAACTGCTGAGCGGAAAGGTGGACGATCAGTATCAGACGAAGGTGGAGAGCGCGTCGAAATACCGGATGCGAATTTCGGGGATTGTGCTGACGAATGTGTTCAGCAATCAGGGGCAGGTGGACAACATCGATATTCCGGAGCTGGCCTATGGGCGGCAGCCGGGCGATACGGGCGGAAGTTTCGGGGCGACGCTGCGGCAGTCGCAGCTGGGCTTTGAAGTGTTCGGGCCGCGGGTGGCGGGAGCGCGGACGCGGGCGGATTTGTCGGTGGATCTGGCGGGAGGATTTCCGGAGCAGCCGAATGGGATCGAATCGGGACTGATGCGGCTGCGCACAGCGACGATGCGAATGGATTGGGACAATACGTCGGTGGTAGTGGGACAGGATGGAATTTTCTTTTCGCCGAATTCGCCGACGTCGTTTGCGTCGCTGGCACAGCCTGCGCTTTCGTACGCGGGAAATTTGTGGAGCTGGGTGCCGCAGATCAGGGTGGAACACAGGTTCGCGGTGACGGACTCGTCAAGCTGGCTGGTGCAGGGCGGAATACTCGATCCGGTGAGCGGCGAGGTGCCGGGAACGGGTACTTATCGTTCGGCGGGACCGGGAGAGGCGTCGCGGCAGCCGGCGTATGGGACGCGGATCGCGTGGACGCACGACATTTCTGGACAGCCGCTGCGATTAGGAGCGGGAGGGTACTATAGCCGGCAGGATTATGGGTTCGACAGGAACGTCAATGGCTGGGCGGCGATGGCGGATGTGCAGGTGCCGTTTGGATCGAAGTTTGAATTGAGCGGGAAATTTTATCGGGGACGCGCGCTCGGCGGATTGTATGGCGGCCTCGGACAGAGCGTACTCTTTAACGGAATGGACACCGGCGATCCGTATACCAAGCTGATAGGCCTGAACACGGTGGGAGGGTGGGCGCAGCTAAAATATCGTCCGGCGACGAAGGTGGAGTTCAACGCGGCGTTTGGGATGGATAATCCTTTTGCCAAGGATCTGGAATATTTCCCGTATCCTTATTCGTATCTGGATGCCGGCCTGGCGCGGAATCATGCGGGGTTCGTGAATTTTATTTATCGTCCGCGATCGGACTTGCTGTTTTCGGCGGAGTACCGGCGGATTTTGACGGACTCGATTGGGAACGGTGATTGGAACGCGGGACACTTGAATTTGAGCATGGGAGTGTTGTTTTAGGGAGAGAGTCGAGCCGTAAGTTACGAGCTGGGGGCTTCGGGGTGTAACGATGAAGCGCGGAAGCAAACTGGCGATGATGCTGCTGTTGTGCCTGTGCGCGGCGGGAGTGTGCGCGGAGACGGCGACGGTGCGCGGGCGGGTGGAAGTGGCGTCGGATTCAACCCAGGATGCAACAAAGGATACAACCCGGAGTGATGGCAAGACGGTTAAAGCGAAGCGAGCCGAGGCGAGGTCGAAGCATGGAATCCCTGCGACCGTGGTGTGGCTGACTCCGGCGGCGGGAAGCGGGGTTGTACTTGATCCTCCCAAGGCAGATGAGGGCGGCAACCTGCGGCTAGTGCAGCGGAACAAGACATTTGAGCCGCGGATTCTGGTGGTGCCGGCGGGATCGATGGTGGAGTTTCCGAATCGCGATCCGTTTTTTCACAATGTGTTTTCGCTGTTCGAGGGGAAGCGCTTCGATTTGGGGCTCTACGAAGCGGGCACGACGAGGATGGTGAGGTTCGACCGGCCGGGGATCAGCTATATCTTCTGCAACATTCATCCTGAGATGAGCGCCGTTATTATCACGGTGGCAACGCCGCTTTATGCGATCGCGAGTGATGAGGGGCAGGTGAGTATTGCGGGCGTCCCCTATGGGCGCTACCTGATGCACACGTGGACCGAGGGGATGGGGCCGGAGAACGTGAAGCCGATGACGCGGGAGATCACGATTGCGGATGGGGCGACGTCGCTCGGAGTGATTCGGGTGTCGGAGACGAATGGGCAGCACATGGCACACAAGAATAAATACGGCCGGGAGTACGACGAGCCGTCGTCGGATAGTTCGGTTTATCAGCAGCAGCGGTGAGGCGCTGGTCGGCGGCTGCGGAGAAGATTGAGATCACTCGTCGCCGCTCGCTCCTCGGGATGACAAGTTTGTTGAAGCCTCCTGCACCGCGCGCTTGATTTCCCTTTTCTTGTTCTGAGAGAGAAAATCCTTCTATGAAAATTGAAAAGATGTTGAAGAGCTATCACGTTCAGCATGGGAAACATTTCCGGCTGAAGGATTTTGATCCTGGGGATACGCATGGGCTGGATGAGACGAAGGACGACGCGAAAAAGTTTTTGGCGGACGGCGTCAAAAAATTGAGCGAATTGCAGGACATTCTGGCGGCGCAGGACCGGTGGGGACTGCTGGTTATTTTTCAGGCGATGGACGCGGCGGGGAAGGACGGGACGATCAAGCATGTGATGTCAGGCGTGAACCCGCAGGGCGTCGATGTGACGTCGTTCAAGGTGCCCACGGAGGAGGAACGCAATCACGGGTATTTGTGGCGCACCAGCCAGCGCGCGCCGGCGCGCGGACGGATCGGAATTTTTAACCGCTCTTATTACGAGGAGGTGCTGGTGGTGAGGGTGCACCCCGACGTACTGGCGGGCGAGAAATTGCCGCCGAAGCTGGTGACCAAAAACATCTGGGAAGAGCGCTACGAAGACATCAATAATTTTGAGCGGTACGTGACGCGCAATGGTGTCGCGGTGGTGAAGTTCTTTTTGAATCTTTCGAAGAAAGAGCAGAAGCGGAGATTTCTGGCGCGGCTGGATACTCCGGCGAAGAACTGGAAGTTTTCGGCGGCGGATATCAAGGAGCGCGGGTGTTGGGACGATTACCAGTCGGCGTATGAGGAGGCTATCCGGGCGACGGCCAGCGAATATGCGCCGTGGTACGTGGTTCCGGCCGACAACAAATGGTTCACGCGGCTGGTGGTGTCGCAGGTTCTGGTCGATGAGTTGAAGGCGTTGAAGCTGGAGTATCCCAAGGTGACGGGTGAGGTGAAGAAGGCGCTGGCGGGGGCGCGGCGGGAGTTGGGGAAGGAATAAGGGGGTTCGTGGGTAATTGGACGTAGCATTTGCTGGAAGACTGCAAGCCATTCGCCGCAAAAGCTGTACAGGGGCTGAGTTAGAATACGCTTATGGAAATTCGTCTTCGGCCGGAGCTTGAAGAACTGATCAAAGAGGACGTTCAGCGGGGTCCCTACGAAACCGTGGATGAATTCGTGGAGCAGGCAGTTTCCATGCTCCATGAACAGGAAGCCTGGCTGGCGGCAAACCGCGCAGAAATCCAAGCCAAGATCTCCGAAGGTTGGGCCTCCGCTCAGCGGGGAGACTTGCTGAGCCCCGAAGAAGCCCGCTCCAGGCTGGCCGAGCTGAAGAGAACACGATCTGGCCATCCGCAAAGTTGATGGAGAAGTATGAATTAACTCCAGAAGCTGTTAGCGATCTCTTCGAGATCTGGGAGTTCATAAACCGGGATAATTCCGGCGCCGCAGGCAGGGTCGAAGAATCCTGCACGGTGCGCGCGATCTTCCATCAGCCCTGACGTAGAGGCGCCGAGTGTGAGCCCGTATCCAGTTCCCTTATTTCAATACGATCGGCAGTGACTGGTCGTAGGGTTGGATCGTGACCTCAAGCGCCTTGCGCTGATCGAAGGCTTCTTTTGACACTGGGAAGCTGAACATGATGGTGCCTTTCTGCGAGGCGCCGGGGGCGAGTTTGGTTTCGGGTGGGAGCGGCGGCTCGGAGCTTTCTTTCAGAACAGGGAAGGCCTGGAAGTAGCGGTCGAGATCGACGGCGGAGGCGGCCTCGTCTTCGTAGGTTTTGCCGTCGGCGGCGGTGAGCTGGGCATTCAGCGTGTGAATCCAGAGAGAGCGGTCGGTGGTATTGTGCAGCGTTAGCGTGACGGCGACGAGGATGCTTTTTTGTTCGGCGGGCTTGAGCTCGGCTGTTTTTGAGACGTCGGGGGTGGTCGGGACTGCGCTCGCAATCGGGCTGGGAAGTTCGGCGGCGGTGACGAAATCGATGGAGCCGGATCCCTGCGGTTTGGGGCGTTGCTGAAAGACGATGATCGCCACGATGACGGCGACGGCCGCGATGCAGATCAGGACGATACCGGCGGGCGGCAGATTACGTTTGGCCGTGCCGAATTCCTCGCCAATGTTGAAATCCGTGGGCAGCTCGATGGGATTTGACATTGGCGGGATGGGGGTGGGATCGGGGAGTGAGTCGGGCATCGGTTGATTGTAGTTGAATCGTGGTTTCGAGAAGGAGACACGCAGTTGGTAGCGGGCGGCGTTTGATTTCAACAGGCGTTACGCCCTCCCTGCCCGATGCGTTAGACTTCGGACATGCCTAAGCGCAATCTTCGGATCGTAAAGCGAGTCAGGAACGTTCCTGTACTTGGAATATGCGAACGCTGCAACACCCAATTCTCCGGAGACCCTGCCAGCGGGAACGCACAGTCGGCCATTCACGGACAGTTCAACTCCCACACCTGCAAGCCTATCGACAGTAGTCAGACTGCTTTGCCGGTTGTGCGGGAATCCACCAAGGGCAAATAAACGTTTCACTCTCGCTCTCCCTCGCTTTTCATGTCTTTTCCCGCACCAAAAATGCTCATATAGCAGCGGGGACGTGTCGCCGATCCACGCTATCGTGCAGGTGCGATATGCGGGGCAGCCACTTACGCGGAAATCGCCCGTCTGGGTGGGCTCGGAGTGCAATGACTTTGGTTACCTTGTCTGGGGTGACGGGTGCTGTCAGGATGCAGGAGAGTTCCCATTGGGAGGAAACCTGCGGTGACATGCAAACATATCTTAGGGGCGCTGGGATGCGCCGTTCTGGCTCTGAGCACGGTCGGTTGCGGAGCGTTTCAAGGTAAGACCAGCGATTTGAAGTCCATTACCCTGACCGCCGCACTGGTCAATGGCTCGCCGCCGACCTCGCAGGGCGGATTCTTCACGCTCGACGGCAACGGTGGAACGATCCAATTGCAGGCGATGGGCGAGTATTCGGGCGGAACGACGCAGGACATTACGCACGTAGTTGTTTACAGCGCGGTTGTCGACCCGGAGTATACGGTGGATGCCTTCGGTAACGATCTGCTTCCACCCTGCCAGGCACCTTCTTGTCCGGTTCCTCAGGATCCGCCGTTCACGAGCGGGACCATGGAATACAGCTCGACGGGTCTGCTTACGGCGGTTGAGCCGGCGACCTGCACCTGGATCGATATCGGACCGTCGGGAACCCCGTCGTGGTTTTATGTTGGGGACTACATGGTCACGGTTTCGTATCAGGGCGTGACATCGAACCCGATTTTCATTCCGATTGCGTCGTCGTCTGGAAATCAGTATTACCAGGGCGTCGAGAACAACCCGACGGGCGCTTGCGGGCCGACTCCGACGGGCTAACCAGCGGACTCAGCGGAGATTAATTTTGCGGGAATGGCTGCAACCAGCCATTCCCGTTTTGATTTTGTGGGTTCGAAATTCCGTTCTTTGGGCTCCCCGGTTTGGTGCGGGTGCCTCCCGGCCCGTATAATCCTAGGGTTTTGCAGCAAGCGTTCTGCAGCAGGCCTTTTCCAAGCAGGCGTTTGCGACAATCCAAACACTTATGGTTTTGATAAGCGCGATGGAAGCGGAGCAGGCATGAAGGTGCGCACCGGGATCGAGATGTCGGGGCAATCTGACATCGGCTGCCTGCGAAAGAATAATGAAGATTCGTTTGGCTATTGGGAGCCGGACGATGATGCGGAGTTTCAGCGCAAAGGTCGGCTGGTGGTGGTCGCGGACGGAATGGGCGGCTACGAAGGTGGGCAGGAAGCCAGCCGCATGGCGGTTGACTCCATGTTGAAGGTATATCGCGAGTCTGCGGGTGAACCGCAGCAGGCGCTGATTGAGGGTCTACAGGCCGCGCACGAAGGGATTCGGGAGTATGGGCTGGCGCATCCGGTGCTGCGGGGAATGGGAACGACCTGCACGGCGGCGGCGATCGCCAACGATGGGCTCTACTTTGTGCATGTCGGCGATACGCGCCTTTACCTGATTCGGGATGGGCAGATCATTCAGGTGACGCGCGATCACTCGTATGTGGGGCGGCTGGTGGAGGCGGGGATGATCAGCCGGGAAGAAGCGGAGACGCATCCGCAGCGGAATATTCTGACGGCGGCGGTGGGAACGAATCCGGAGCTGATTATGGATTCGCCGGGACGGCCGGAGCCGTTGCGCGCGAAAGATGTGCTGTTGCTGTGCACCGATGGATTGTGGGGAGTGGTGCACGACGCGGAGCTTCTGGCGGTTGTGGAGAACCATAATGCCGAGGACGCGGGCCGTGAATTGATTGAACTGGCGCGCGAACGCGGCGGTCCGGATAACATTACGGTGAGCATTCTGCGGCTGGAGTAGGGGGGCGGTTTTCGGGCCCTGTGTTTATTCCTCGTCTTGATTCCGAGCTCGTTCTCCGATTATTCCCTTATTTTGTTTCTTCATTATTGGTCCGTATTTTTATTCCCCGTAACGAAAGCGAATTGGCCCCGGCGGCGCAGGGCTCGTTCATAGAAATGCAAGTTTCTGCACTGCAAGCGGCTTCCTCCTTTCTTTTTCTCCCGATAACTGACTGAAATCACAGAGGCGGAGAGCGATTCCGCAGGTTTGTGGTTTGGCAAATCACGTGCGGAGTCTATATAGTCTATTCAACAAATAGGCATTATAGGAAATGAGGGCTTATGAAAGTCTCACAGAAAGGGCTGTATGCCTTGCAGGCCCTGATGATGCTGGCCCGGCACTCGCAGCAGGGCGCCATCCGGATTCGCGACATCGCGTATGAAGAGAACCTGCCGGAAAAATTCCTGGAGCTGATTCTGCTGGAGATGAAGAACGCGCGCATCGTGGAGAGCGTGCGCGGGGCCAAGGGCGGATACCAGCTGCGGAGGCCGTCGTCTGAGATCCGGCTGAGCGAGATTATCCGGCTGATCGATGGGCCGCTGGCTCCTTTTGGCGATGCCGAGCACCTGCGGGAGCTGATCAATCGCGACGACAGCCGGCGGGCGCTGTATGAAGTTTTCCTGGAGGTGCGGGATGCGGCTGCGAAGATTCTTGACAACACGACGCTGGAGGATCTGGTGCCGAGCCATGCGCCGGGATCGAAGGCGAAGAGCGCGAGGCGGAAAAATTCGGATTTGAGCGCGTTGCCAATGGCGCTGACCGGTGGACAGGCTGGGCATGATTAAGTCGGGACGAGATGGGTGGTTTTTGCCAGTTGTTATCGCGCTGGCTTTGACGGTTGGAAATGTTGCGTGGGGCCAGACAGTGATTCGTGTGGGCTGTTTTCCGAATATCACACACCCGCAGGCGATGGTCGGCAAGAGCAACGGGTGGTTTGAAAAGGCCATGGGGCCGGGCGTGAAGATCGAGTGGAAGAGCTTCAACGCGGGGCCTTCGGCGATTGAGGCGTTGTTTGCGGGCGCGCTCGACATGACGTATATCGGGCCGAATCCGGCGATTGCCGGTTACATGCGCTCGAACGGTGAGGCGCTGCGCATTGTGGCGGGCGCAACGAGCGGCGGAGCCGGGCTGGTGGTCCGCAAGGATTCGGGCATTCAGAAGCCGGAAGATTTTCATGGGAAGAAGGTGGCGACACCGCAGATGGGCAACACGCAGGACGTCGCGCTGCGGGCGTGGCTGATTGCGCATGGGATGAAGTCGAGGGACAAAGGCGGTGATGTGCAGGTGATTCCGCTGGCGAATCCGGACCAGCTGACATTGTTTTTGAAGAAGGAACTGGATGCTGCATGGGCTCCCGAACCGTGGGCGACGCGATTGATTCAGGAAGGGAATGGGCGGCTATTTCTTGACGAGCGCACGCTTTGGCCGAATGGGAATTTCATCACCGCGCATTTGATCGTGCGGACGCAGTTTTTGAGAGAGCATCCGGATCTGGTGAAGAACTGGATTCGCGCGCACGTTGAATTGACGGATTGGATCAACGGGAATTTGCCGGAGGCGAAGAAGCTGCTCAATCGCCAGATCGCGAAAGAGACCGGGAAGGCGCTGCCGGATGCCCTGCTGGACGAGGCGTTTGGACGCATGACCGCGACGTGGGATCCACTGCGCGGGGCGTTGATGACGGCGGCGAAGTCGGCTTACGACGCCGGATTTCTCGGCAGGCAGATGCCGGATTTATCGAATTTGTATGACTTGTCGTTGCTGAACCAGGTTCTGGCCGAAAAAGGAAAGAAGGCGATCCCATGAGCGCAAGCCCACAGAGTTCTTACCCATCTCCTGTTGTTCCACCGCTGCCTCGCCGCCCGGTGCGAGTGAATCTTTTTCATGGAAGAGGCATGGCGTCGGTTGCCGAGTTGCCGGTGGGCGAAGTTGTTGTCCCCAAGGTCGCGCTGGATTCGATTTCGCTGAGCTACAAGACGACCCGGGGACAGCGCCTGGTGGCGCTCGAGAACATTAATCTGGAAGTGAAGCCGGGAGAATTTTTGTGCGTGGTCGGGCCGTCGGGATGCGGGAAGTCGACGCTGCTGCATTTGATTGCGGGGCTGCACGCGCAGACCTCGGGCAATGTGCTGGTGGATGGCAAGCCGGTGACTGGGCCGGGGACAGATCGCATTTTAATTTTTCAGGAACTGGGATTATTTCCGTGGCTGACGGTGGCGGGCAACGTGGAGTTCGGCATGAAGATGAAGAACGTGCCGAAGGCGGAACGCGAAGAGAAGGTTCAGAGCTTTCTGCGTCTGGTGCAGCTTTCAAAATTTCGCAACAGCTATATTCACCAACTCTCCGGCGGAATGCGGCAGCGGGTTGCGCTCGCTCGCGCGCTCGCGACTGAACCGGATGTGCTGTTGATGGACGAACCGTTCGCGGCGCTGGATGCGCAGACTCGCGACCTGCTGCACGATGAGCTGGAGAGGATTTGGGCGGAGACGGGCTCGACGATAATTTTTGTGACCCACAATGTGCGCGAGGCGGCGCGACTGGCAGACCGGGTGGTGCTGCTGACTTTTCGTCCGGGACGCGTGAAGGAGGAGTTTCGCGTGAATTTACCGCGGCCGCGGCATATGGAGCATCCCGATGTCTCGCGCATGGCGCGAACGGTTCTTGATTGCCTGCGCGACGAAATCAATAAGAGCCGGGAGGTCGAGTACGCCGATGAAAAAGCTCGCTAGGCAAGTTCTGTTTTATGGCGCGCTGATCGGCGTTTGGGCGTTGATTGCTCGACTGCACATCTGGCCGCCGTATCTGTTTCCGCCGCCCTGGGGAGTGGCGCAGGCGCTGCGCGATGGCTTCGCCGATCACAGTTTCTGGATCGGCATCGCCGTAACCATGAAGCGCATGCTGATCGGCTATAGCCTGTCAGTTGTGCTGGGAATGATTTTGGGGCTGGGCGTTTCGAGCAGCAAATTTCTGGAAGAGACGCTTGGCGGATTGCTGGTGAGCCTGCAATCTCTGCCCAGCATTTGCTGGATTCCGCTGGCGGTATTGTGGTTCGGGCTGACTGAAAAGGCGATTTTGTTTGTCGTGCTGATGGGCTCGTTGCTTTCGGTGACGATCGCCATGGAAGACGGCCGCAAGCAGATGCCGAAGATCTATGGAATGGCGGGGCGGAATCTGGGAGCGAGCGGGTTTCGGCTTTTTTGGTCGGTGTTGCTGCCGGCGAGCCTGCCGTTCATTGTGAATGGAATGAAACAGGGATGGGCGTTTGCATGGCGCTCGCTGATTCAGGCAGAGATGATTTTTCTGAGCCTTGGACTTGGACAGTTGCTGATGATGGGTCGCGACTTGAGCGATATGAATCAGGTGCTCGCGGTGATGATTCTGATTATCTGTTTGGGATATCTGGTGGATGGTTTGATTTTCCGGACGATGGAGCGGCGGTTGCAGGAGAAGTATGGGTTGGCGGGGTAGGGCAGGGATTGAGGCGCGAGTCACGAGCGAACAAATTTTTAAGTATGAACGCGGTGGGTGCGTCATGGTTTTGTGATGGCGCACGCGCGAGACGGGGCAGGCCCCGTCTCTACATAACTATCTAGCGGCGACTTTCCAATATCCGCTTAGTAGGCCCCATTCATATCGTGCCTGCTTCCAGTTCGTGTCGCTTGCGTATTGCCACCAGTTTGGGATGGTTTGACCTCCGGAGCTCGGGGCGGAATCGTGCTGGAGCCAGTTTGGTTTCAGCAGGCGCTCGCGCGAGTTCAGCGAGTCGATGCCGGCGTGGCTGTGACAGGTGAAGCAGGACTGCAAAACGGGCTGATACTTATCGAGCGACATATACTGGCGCGGCTCGCCTTCGTCGGCTCCGAAAAAGCCAAACATCGCGAACTCTTTTTCGTCGCGCTCGGTAGCTCGGAGTCCACCGGCGTGGCCGGCGAAAAATTGCGGGCGACTGAGCCGAATCTGGTAGAAATCCTGTCCGCTACTATGCATCGCCTCCGCCATCGTGGCGGCATGTAATCGATCAATTTCTGCAATTTTGCGGTAGACGCGAATCTGGATGCTCTCCGTGATGGGCGTGGCTGCGATGGTGCCCTGATTATCGAAGAGCATCATCTGGCGAAGGAGCGCGACCTCGGTGCCGGCAGGAAACTGGGGCAGCGCGGGATTCACCATGGTTTGTTCGTGCCGCTCATCGTCGGGACGCGGAAGCCATGGCTGCGGGAAATCCCAAAGAGTTTGAAGATAGTCGAAGGTCGCTTTGCGTCCGGCGGGCAGACGCATGAAGATGAGGAAGGTCGAGCGTGAGAAGGCGCGCGCATGGCTGATGGCGACTGGCTCCATCGAGGTGCCATTGCCGGAAAGCTGAACCCACGGGCTGTTCGCGTCGAACAAATCGGGCGGTAGGAATGGACGCTCGGGATGGGTGGGGTCGTACTCTTTGGCAAATTGTCCGGAGGCCACGGCTAACTTGTAGTTGGAGGGCAGCGCGCGGATCTCTTCAGGAGTGAGGGCAATGCGGCGCATCACCTCCGCGAGGCGTGACTGAAGCTCCTGCTTTTCCTTTTCGTATGTGGTCTCATGATCGTATTCTGGCTGCCGCTCCACCGACCAATCGAACACCCACCACAAATCGCGTGCGAGTATGGCTCGTTTGACGGGATCTTGAATCAGGTGCTCGCCGTGGGTCTCGAGAAACTCGTCAAGAAGTTTTACGATCCGCTCGTGCGAGGGCTGGGCGAGCAGATACGACGTGTGGTACCAGAGCGGCGGGTCGAGGGCGTCGGGAACGCGGACTGTGCTGGGTATGTCTGGTCGAATGAAAATGGCGGCGTGCAGGCGGTTCCACAGATGGTTGGGCCGAGGATCGTAAATCGACGGCGGCGGTGCGGAGTCCGCTGACCAGGAAGGCGGACTCGACTGCCAGAGGCCGACTGGCAGAATCACGAGCACGAGGGCAGCAAGAGAGAATCGCATAACCTACCCCGAGGGAAGGGCAGCCGTTTTCGAACGGCAATCGTCCTTCGCTATAATCAAGCTAGCGAGCATGAATAGTACATTAA
>JBAWAI010000079.1:0-21911 GCA_049589215.1 Terriglobales bacterium
GCCTTGCCGGGCATCGCGGAGGTGCGAAAGAACTCATGCGTGGAAGCGGCGAGGCGGCGAGCCTCAAAGAGACGGCCTTCATTGAACAGAACGAGGGCTTCGTAGAGATCGATGAGCGAAGGCCAGACCAGGTTCTTGTCCTGCACGAACATTTCTTTCGATTGCGCAAAGAGCTTGATGCCCTCGAAGGCTTGTCCGGTGCGGCTGGCGGCAATGGCGGCGAAGGCGAGAGCTTTTGCGGCTTCGTAGCCGAAGCCCAACTTCAGAAAGCCTTCGTGGGCAGCGCGGCCGAGTTCTCCGGCTTCGGCGCTGAGGTTTAATTCGAGATAAATTTCGGAAAGATCGAGGTTGCAAAGGGCGAGCTGATAAGCGTCATTGGCCTTGCCGGCGCTGGTGGAGGCGTCGCGCAGCATTTGAATGGCGCGGCCATATTCGCCGCGCAGGAAATAAAGATAGGCGATGTTGTAGTCGGCATAGGCGACCAGAATCGGCATGCCGCGCTGCTGGCATTGCTCGCGCGCGATGCGGTGAAATTCCAGCGCTTTCGGGAAGTCGTTGAGGCTGATGTAGCAGAGCGACAGATTGCTGAGGACGGCGGCCAGGGCTTCGCCATCGTCATGCTTGAGCAACTCCTGATACGCGCGGTCGTAAATGGCGAGCGCTTCGGTGAAGCGATCCTGCCGGTGGTAGATGTTGCCGAGGTTGATTTCGAGGCGCGCCAGGCGACGGGCGTTCCCCTCCTTTTTGAAAATGGCGGCGGCGCGTTCGCCTTTGGCGAGGGCTTCGTCGTAGCGGCCGAGCAGCAGCAGAGGCTGGATCGAGCCGCTGAGGGTGCGCGCGAGTTCGGCTTCATCCCCAACCTGCTCGAAGCAGGCCGCCGCTTTTTCGTGATGCTCGATGGCAGCCGCGTGCTGGTCGAGGGTATAGAGCGAGTTCGCTTTGGCGCGAAAACTTCGGGCCAGTGAGATCTGGCTGGCGATGGAGTGCGCGACGTCGAGCGCGGCATCAGCGATTCGATCGGCACGATGGGCGTCAATCCGGACGTCTTGCCAGACGCGTTCGGTGAGCGTCTGCACGATTTCATCCCAGTCGGCGGCGGTGTGGCTGGCGACGAATTCGTGGCGGCTGGCGCTGGTTTCAAGCGCGAGCAGTTGTTCGATGAGCGCGCCGGATTCGGTTTGCTGTTTCGCCTGAACGCTCATCAAAAGCCCTTCTTTTCGAGCTGTTTTTTCAGCTGGGCGAGGCAGCGGCCGCGGATGAAACCGATTGATCCGGTCGCGAGGCCGAGTTCTTTGGCAACTTCGTCATAGGGCCGGGCGGGCGTTTCGAAGAAGAGCATCTGGATCATGCGTTCGCAGCGCTCCGGCATCTCGGCGATTACATCGCGCAGCAATTGCTCCTGCTCGAGTTGCACGAGCATCTGTTCGGGCAACGCGGGCTCGGCATTGTCGGCGGGCTTCTCCGCCTGCTCTGGTTCGAGTTCGACTTGACGCCCGGCGAGGCGGCGCTGCTGAAGGCACCGGTGATAGCAGGTCTGGATGAGCCACTTTGGGAGCGCGCGATGCTCGCGCAGATTGGGCAGCTCCGACATGAGATCGACGCAGACCGCCTGGAAGATGTCGGCTGCATCCTGGTACATGCCAAACTTGACGGGGATTGAATAGATCAGATTTTTATATTTGTCGATGAGTGCAGCCCAGGCCTCGGCATCGCCCTTCAGACAAGCCTTGATGAGCTTTTCGTCCGAAGAAGACGAATGCGATGCGCGTTCTTTCTGCTGCCTGGCTGCGGTCCCGGTCATCGCACTCCAGCATTCTCCATGCCAGCACTACGAACATAGAGTTCATCCGCATTCCACAACGTGTAGGGGTCGAGTACGGCAGGTTTGAAGTTGCCGACGCGCGCAACGGCGCCCGTCAAGATGTTGGGCGTGGCGAGGAAGATAAACGGTACATTTTCGGAGACGAGCTGCTGGACGCGGTCGTACATTTTTTTGCGTTTGGCGTAATCGAGCGTCACCATCTGCTGCTGCATCAACTGGTCGATCTCGCGCTCCCAATCGGTGGCCGGCTGCTTTTCGCCCAGGTTCCAGAGATGCGAGGTGCCATTCGACATCCAGACGTTCATCTCGGGATTGGGGTCGGCATCGCCGCCGCCGAGGCCCATGATGGCGGCGTCATAATCGAAAGTCTGAAAGACACGATCGATTACGGCGCGGAATTCAAGCGGAACGACGTGGACCTGCATGCCGAGGTGCGAGAGATCATCTTGCAGAAGGGTCGCCATCTTCATGCGCTGCGCATTCGACGAACTGCTGATAATGGTGAATTCGACCGGCTGGCCTGAGGCGTCGAGGAGCTGGCCACTTTTGCTCCACGAGAAGCCGGCTGACTTGAGGAGCTGCCGCGCGGCATCGAGCGAGCGTTTGGGATGCGGAATTGACTGGTTGACCCAGAGCTTATTGCCGGGGCCAACATTACCCCATAGCGGCGTGCCGCGCGTGCCGTAGACGAGGCGAACGATGCCGTCGCGATCGACGGCGGCGTTAATTGCCTGGCGGAATTTGAGGTCGCGAAACCAGGCTTGCTTGCGGGCGACGGCGTCGAGCTTTTTGCCGCCCAGGTCATTCAGGTTGAAGACGATGAAGTTGTATTCGAGGCTGGGGCCGAGGTCGGCCAATTGCGAGGCGGCGCGCGGTTCTTCTTTGACGAGCAAGTTGTAGTTCTCGGAATTGAGGCGGCTGATGACGTCGGTCTCGCCCGCTTCAAAACGCAGAACCTGCGCGTCTTCCGAGCCGACGGAGAGAAACACGAGCGAATCGAGATAAGGCAGGCGGTGATTGTCGCGATCAACCTTCCAGTAATAAGGATTGCGTTCGAGGACGATCTGCTGACCGGGAGTGCTCTGCTTGAGGCGAAATGGTCCGAGGCCGGCGACCTCAGAGGGTTGAGCGTTGAGCGTCCATGACTGCGCGATCTTGCCGTTGCGGTAGGTTTTTTCGAGGAGATGCTTCGGCAATATCGGGAAGCCATCGAAGAGGCGCTCGGCGGCGGCATAAGGCTTTGGGAGCGTGAAGCGGACGGCGTACGGATCGATTTTGGTGACCGTCATGGGCTTGCCGTCGATGATGAGCAGGTCGCGCTGCGGCGAATCGACGGCTTCATCCATGTAAACGGCAAAGGAGAAGATGACGTCATCGGCGTCGAAGGGCTGGCCGTCAGAAAAACGAATCCCCTTGCGCAGCTGAAGCGTGAAGGTGCGGCCATCGGCCGAGGTCTTCCACGACTTGGCGAGAGCAGGCTCGGTTTTCTGGGTGGCGCGATTGATTTCGATGAGATCGCCGTTGAGGCGCCCGATGATTTCGCGCGAGGCGGAATCGGACTCGGTTACCGGGTTCAGCGTCTTCGGTTCGGCACGCTGGCCGATGGAGAGCGATCCGCCATAATGGCCGGAGGCGCTCGCATCGCGCTGAAGCTCCTCATTTTTGCCGGGAGTTTGCGGAGCTGGAGCTCCAGAAGAAGACGTGCCTGCCGCGCAAACACAGGCGAGCAGACACACGAGCAGGGACAGGCGACCGACGACCTTCATAACAGCCTTTCCCCACAGAACTTCTCCACAGAACCGCTATTTTGTTGGCTTATCGAGATTCTAACCGCGAATGAAGAGCATCGGCGAGGAGGTAATACATGACGGAAGTAACGAATAACGCGGCGGCCGGCGCGAGTAACCAGCCATATGAAATCAGCACGCTATATTGCTGAAGGGCGCTCAGCATGTTGCCCCAGCTAGGCACGGGCTCGCTGACGCCGAGGCCAAAGAATGAGAGCGCGACCTCGGCGGCGATGTAGCGTGGAACGAGCAATGCGGCCTGCGTGAGGACTATGCCTAAAGTTTCCGGCAGGATGTGCCGACGCAGGAGGTAGAAATCAGAGCCGCCGAAGCCGCTGGCGGCCGAGACGTAATTTCGGGCGCGGGCGCTGAGAACTACTCCCCGGACAAGACGGGCGGGGCGGGCCCAGCCTATGAGGCCGATGACGCCGGTCAGAAGAAGGAAGGTTCGCGCTGGGCTCACGTGGAGCGGGAGGAAGGCGCGCACTCCGAGCAGGAAATAGAGCCACGGGAGGACGAGAAAAAGTTCCGTCGCTCCCATGAGCGCTTCGTCGATCCAGCCGCCGTAGTAGCCGGCGATGACGCCGACGAGGGTGCCGACGAAGAGAGTGACCGCGGTAGCGACGATGCCGGCGGCGACGGAAATTTGTCCGCCGAGCAGCACGCGCGAAAATTCGTCGCGACCGAAGGCGTCGGTTCCGGAGAGCAGGAGTTTTCCAGGATCATCGACTCCGAAGAGGTGGAGATTGGTTTCGGCTAGACCAAGAAAGTTGTAGGAGTCTCCGCGCACGAATGCGTGAATGGGATAGGCGCGGGTTCGATCTTCGCGGTAACCGTCGCCGGCCGGCGTCCACGCATAAATAAACGGGCGCAGATGAAAGCCGGAAGCATCCCAAAAATGCAGGCGAGTCGGCGGAGTGTACGGCAGATCGCGGTTCTGGGCGGTGGGTTCGTAAGGCGCAACAAAACCGGCGCACAGAATGACGAGGTGCAGGGCGGCCAGGAGCACGAGTACTATCGCGGTCGTCATGCGCGCGCCTTGCGTTGTTTTATTGAGCACGGCCGGCTCCGGTGCGGATGCGTGGGTCACACAACATCAACAAAACGTCGGCGACCAGATTTCCGCCGACCATGAAGAGCGCGGAGAACATGACGCCACCCATGACGACGAACAGGTCGCGCGAAAGAGTAGCGTCGAGAATGAGCGGGCCAAGGCCGGGCCATCCGCAGATTACTTCGACGAGGAGCGATCCGCTGACCAGGCCGGCCAGTGAAAATCCGAAGAGAGAGATTGCCGGATTTGCCGCCGCCGGTAACACGTGACGAAAGAGAAGGCGGGCACGGGAGATGCCGAGGCCGCGCGCGGATTGGATATAAGAGGCACGCAGCACTTCCAACCCGCTAGCGCGAATGTGGCGGACAATGATGGCGCTCTCGCACAGGACGAGGATCAGCAGGGGCAGTTTCAAGTGTGCGGCGATGTCGGCAAGTTTTTTCCAGTTGGAGAGTTCTTCGAAGGCTCGTGAGACCATTCCGCCGACGGGCGCGAGGTGCCAGCGGACGACGACGGCCAGCAATGCCAGGGCGATGACGATCTCCGGCACGGCGATGAGAAGTGAAGTGAGGAGGGTGATGGCGCGGTCGAGTACGCCGCCTCGGCGCGCGGCGGCGAACAGACCCACGGGGACGGAGATGAGCCAGGTAAAGAGCAGCGCGGTGATTGTCAGCAATAAAGTATTTTTGGCGCGGCTCCAGAGCAGCGGCGCGACCGGTGTGTTGTAGGCGATTGAATAGCCGAGATCAGCGTGCAGCGCCGATTTCATCCAGTGTGCGTAACGGATGGGGAGCGGCTGATCGAGACCGTACTGCGCGCGGAGACGGGCAATTGTGTCGGGAGAAATCTGCGGGTTCTCGCGCATCTCGTCGAAGAAGCTGCCGGGCGCCATCTCGGTGAATAAAAAGCAGAGCGCGGAAACGCCGGCGAGCAGCAAGACGGAACGGAGGAAGCGGCGAGCAAGATAACTCACGCGGAGGCTCCCGAGAGCGCGGCGAGATTCGATTGCGCAGCGCGCGCCCAGGCCAGGAGGCGCAGCGTCTCTGCGTGTTTTGGAGAAGCCATCATTTCAAATGTGGGCCCGGTTTCGACGATGCGGCCGGCGGACATCACTGCGATGTTGTCGGCGAGGCGCGCGACCAGCGGCAGATCATGCGAGATCAACAGGTAAGTGAGCTTGTGCGCGGACTGGAGATCGAGCAACAGATTGGCGATCTGCGCCTGCGCCGACAAATCCAGCCCGGTGAGAGCTTCGTCGAGCACCAGCAGCCGGGGCCGCACAACCAAAGCGCGCGCCAGGGCGAGCCTTTGACGCTGACCGCCGCTGAATTCCATCACGGAGCGTTCCAGCCAGTCTGCTGAAAGGCCGACGTCGTTGACGACGGTACGAGCCGCGTCACGACGTAAGCGCGCGCCGACGCCCATGATCAGCAGCGGCTCTTCGACGACTTGCGCGGCGGTGAAGCGCGGGTTCATCGAGGTCACGGGATCCTGAAAGACCATCTGCACTCGATTGCGCTGGAGGAGGCGCTCGCGGGTATTTCGCTTGCCGGGTTCGGCGGCGTGAATGTCACTGTCAATCCAGATTTCGCCGTGGTCCGGTTTTTCGAGTCGGGCTACGCAGCGCGCCACGGTGGACTTTCCCGAGCCCGATTCTCCGACGAGCGCCAGCGTCTGGCCTGCGAAGATATCCAGGTCCACTCCGTCGGCGGCTGAGACCGGAGTGCGATTGCGCCACAATCCGCCGCGGACGTAGCGTTTGGAGAGGCCGCGCACGCGCAACAGAGGAGTGGGTAACTCAAGCGGAGTGGGCAAGGTCACTCTCCATACTTGAAGCAGCTGACGGGCCGGGAAGGTTCGGGCAAATAAGCTTGCGGATAACGCTGGGAGCAGACGTCCATGCGCTCGGGGCAGCGCGGATGAAACCGGCAGCCCGACGGCAAGCGCGAGGGGTCGGGTGAATCGCCGGCGATGGCCGAGAAAGGCTGACGCGTGGCGCGCGCGGGCGCGGCTACGGCAGACTTTGCGATTTGGACGAGAGCCTGCGTGTAGGGATGCAACGGGCGGCGAAAAATCTGCGCGGTGGTTCCGGATTCGACGATCCGCCCGGCGTACATGACGGCGATGCGGTCGGCGAAGCCAGCAAATAGCGCCGGATCGTGGCTGATGAGCACGATTGCGAGGCCGTGTTCACGACGGATTTTCGCGAGGAGTCCTGCGATTTCGGCCTGTAGGGGGGCATCGAGCTTGCTGGTGGGCTCGTCGGCGATTACGAGCGCGGGCTGGCATGAGATGGCTTGCGCAATGGCGACTCTCTGCTTCTGGCCGCCGCTTAGCTGATGTGGGTAGGCGCTGTAAATCTCTTGCGGATGATCGAAACCGACTTCGCCCAGCAACTCCAAGACGCGCGATCGCCTTTCTTTTGGGCGCAAGGGGAGATGCGCGCGCAGCACTTCGTTGATTTGTACACCGGCGCTTATCACAGGATTCAGGCCGAGAACGGGATCCTGGGGAATGATAGAAATCTGACGGCCGCGGATTTCGCGCAGTTTGGATTCCGGCAAGGTGAGCAAGTCGAGTCCGCGGAAGAGAACTGCGCCTTGATCGCAATTGGCATTCGAGGGCAATAAGCGCAGAATGGCGCTCGCCATCGTGCTTTTGCCGCATCCGGACTCTCCCAGAAGGCCGACAATTTCGCCGCTGCCGATGGACAGATTGAGGTCATCGACGGCGCGAATCCGGGTGCCATCGCGGAGAGTGTAGGCGATCGACAATCCCCGGATTTCGCAGAGTTCGGCCATCTCTTCAAGTTTCGTCTGACTGCGATTGATCCGCAATTGGCGAGTTGGGAGCGGTTGATGCGCAGGATTGCCGTTGGTTGAGAAATGTGAAAGTTCAACAATTGAGAAGCTTTCTGAAAGGTGCTCGCATCACATTACGCATAGACCTCTTGTCTCCGGCGGATGTGTCTCCGGCGGACAGCCGAGACAAGCAGCGCCGGGACGCGCCATTCGGTAGCAACTAGTTTGGGGACGGACAAAGACCATGGTCACGGCGTCAATCTCTCCGCGCGTGGAAGAGGAACGATATGTGGCGTTGCTGCAGGCGGCGAATGCAATTGCCAACTGCGATGACTGCACGGCCGCGTCGGACAGGCTGGTCGAGAAGCTTCGTGAAGTAACGCCATTCGATTTTCTGCATCTGGTTGCCTTCGACAAAGACACAAACCTGCCTTGCTTCTCGCTGATGGATGCGAACAGAAAGAGGATGGACATTCCGTCTGAAGAGGTATTTTCTCTCGCGGAATCTCCGATTCGATGCGTGCATGATTCCGGCGAGCCGCTGATCACGCTTGACTGGAGCCGGGAGACGAGATTCGAGAAGTATGGATCGTTTTTGGCGGAGCAGGGCGTGGCGTCGACTTGCACCCTGCCGCTGACGCGCGGGTCGCGCCGGCTGGGCGTGCTGAGTCTGGGGCGATGTTATCCGAATGCGTATGACGAAGAGGAAGTGCGCTTCCTCCGGCTGGCGGGCGACCACATCGGTCTGGCCATTGACGCGGCGGTGAATTTCTTCATCTCGCAGCGTGTGCAGGGCCAACTGAAGTTGATCCTTGACCTGAACAATCAGGTGGTTTCGAATCTGGAATTTCACGATCTGCTGCAAGCCGCGTCGGGAAGCGTGCGGCGCGTGATGCGCTGCGATGCCGCGGCGGTGATGCTGGTTGATGCGGAGGAAAAACACCTGCGCGTGCATGCGCTCGATTATCCGGACAGCCGCGGGATATTTGTGGAAGGCGCGTTAATCCCGATCGAGGGCACAATGCCCGGCGATTCGTTCAAGAGCGGCAAGCCGATGGTGGTGAACCGGCTCGACCCGGCCGAGATCCCGCCGGAGATGTTAAAGAAGGCGTCGGCGGAGGGGCTGAACTCGTTCTGCGACGTTCCGTTGATCAGCAAGAGCAGGCTGCTGGGCGTTCTGGCGGTGGCGCGGCGCGATGAAGATGCGTTTGACGAGGAGGAGGTCGCGTTTCTGGTTCAGGTGGCGAATCAGGTTGCCATCGGAATTGAGAACGCGCTGGCCTACACGGAAATCGCCGAACTGAAGAACCGGCTGGCGCAAGAAAAACTTTATCTGGAAGAAGAAATCCGCGGCGAGATGGACTTTGACGGAATTGTCGGGCAGAGTTCGGGGCTTCGCCATGTTTTGAATCTCGTCGAAACGGTGGCTCCGAGCGATTCGACGGTTTTGCTGCTGGGCGAGACGGGCACGGGCAAAGAGCTGATTGCGCGCGCCATTCACGACCGCAGCCGGCGGAAGGACCGCACCTTTGTGAAGCTCAATTGCGCGGCGATTCCGACAGGGCTCCTGGAGAGCGAGCTTTTTGGACACGAGCGCGGCGCATTCACGGGCGCAATTTCGCAGAAGACGGGACGCCTTGAACTGGCCGATCAGGGTTCGCTGTTTCTGGATGAGGTGGGGGACATTCCGATCGAGATCCAGCCGAAGCTGCTGCGCGCGTTGCAGGAGCGGGAGTTTGAGCGGCTGGGCAGCACTCATACGAAGAAGGTGAATGTGCGGCTGGTTGCGGCGACGAACCGCGATCTGGAGAAGATGATCGAGAGCCGCGAGTTTCGCAGCGACCTTTATTACCGGCTCAATGTTTTTCCCATTCGCATCCCGCCGCTGCGGGAGCGGCCGGACGATATTCCACTTCTGGTGCGGTACTTTACACAGAAGTACGGACGCCGTATGGAGAAGAAGATCGAATCGATTCCCACCGTGGCCATGAAGAAGCTTTCGAGCTGGCACTGGCCGGGAAATATTCGGGAGCTGGAGAACTTCATCGAACGTTCGGTGATTCTCACACACGGGTCGGCGCTCCAGGTGCCGATTGGCGAGCTGGGAACGAACGGGAAAGCGGCGCCGGCCCAGGTGACTCGCGACGAGGGTGAGCGCGGCGAAATCATGCGGATCCTCAAAGAGACCAAAGGGCGTGTTGCCGGTCCACAGGGCGCGGCCGCGCGGTTGGGCGTTAAGCGCACGACGCTGATCTCGCGCATGAAGAAGCTGGGCGTCGACGCCCGCAGTTTTTGAGGGCCGGCGGACGCGAGTTCTGCTGGCAATCTTGTGATCGCACTGCGTGTGATTCATGTGTCTGGTTTTCGCGCGCCGTGCTGCTGAACCATCCCGGAATATCTTTCTGATTTCTTCTACCTGATTCAACCTACAAAACAATTGCTGATGAGGCGTCTTGGTGCGGTGTTCGGTGTCACCGGCCTCGACATCTGTCGAAATGCGCTTCGACACTTTTCGACACGCTGACTGGAGCGCGATTTTCTTCTCAGAACAATTTCAACGACTTACCTCGAAATCTTATGGGTGCACGGTTTGGCAGGGTGGGTGCCATTACCCAGTCATCGGAAACATAAGCAATGTTCAAGATCTCCATTTCTGAGACAGAGGGTCAGCGAAGGCTGGTGCTGGAGGGCAAGCTGGTTCCTCCATGGACGGCTGAGGTGGAGAGCGCTTGGCGGAGTGCGGGAGAACAACTGCTGGGCCGAAAGCTCGTGATCGATATGAAAGATGTAACGGTGATCAGTCCGGACGGAGAAAACACGCTGTTCAGGCTGATGCGGGAGGGCGCGAAGTTCTCCTGCGGCGGAGTGCTCACCAAGCATGTGCTGAGGCAGCTGGCGCGACGTTGCCGGTGCAAGGGATAGGCACTGTGCTTGGCCCAGTCAGAAAAAAGCTGGCAACCAAATAGTATGGCGACCTTCAGCGGACGCAACGGGTTCAACTGAAAGTACGAGTGGTGGGAGGGTGAAGATGCTTGGGGCAAATTGCTTTACTAATCACAAGTCAAATCGCGACGCGAGTCAGATTGCGAACGGCGTTGCCAACCACATTGTTGATCGCAAGGCGAATCACGGATCCGCGGCGTACGCGTCGGACGAGGACTTTTGCCGGATCTTCAAGGAGGACATGAATCGCCTGTATCTGCTGTCTTTCCTGCTGACCGTGGATCACGCGACAGCCGAGGAGTGTTTCGTTCAGGGGCTGGAGGACGCGCAAAAAGGAAATCCGGTCTTCAAGGGATGGGCGCAATCATGGGCGCGGCGGGCGATTGTCGGGAATGCGATTCGAACCATGCATCCGCGGCCTGAGCTGGCGACGGCGCACCACCCGGTTCCTGAGATGGAATCGGTGCCACCGGGCGGCGCGGTTGAGGCGATGACGCCTGCACGGGCGGAGATTTTCGCGCATGAGGTTGCGGCAATTATCGCGCTGCCGCCGTTCCAGCGTTACGCGTTTGTGTTGTCGGTGCTGGAAGGTTATTCGAATCGCGAGGCTGCGCTGCTGCTGGACTGTTCCGTGACCGAGCTGGTTACGGCGCGGACGCACGCTCTGCAACAGATCGGCGGGCACCCCGAGATTCATCGCAAACTCGCGGGCATTGATGCGACCGAGGCGTCGCTGGCGAACGCGGGAGCGGCTTATGCGAAAGAAGTGATGTCGCATCTCGCCGCTCCGGCATAACAACAAGACTCTTCAAACTGTCTGTGAGGATCGCAATGAGAGAGAGAGAACAAGAGAGAGAAGCCGTGAAGACAAACATGTTTCGCGGTCAGCGCGCCGTGCTGGCGGCTGCGGCGCTGGCCCTGGCAGTAACGATTGGATGCAGCAAAGGGAACGTTCAGGCGGCGCCGGGCATGCCAATGCCGCTGGTCACGGTGGTGAAGGCCAGTGTGCAGGATGTGCCGCGATATCTCGACGAGATCGGCAGGAATGCGGCCTTTGAATCGGTGACGGTGACACCGCAGGTCGGAGGCCGCATTATGGAGCGCCATTTTTCGGACGGGGAGAACCTCGAAAAAGGGCAGCTCCTTTTTGTGATTGACCCACGCCCGTTCCAGGCCCAGGTAGATGCCGCACAAGCTGCGCTTGCGCAGGCAAAGGCCGCGCTGGATCTGGCGAGAATTCAGTTCGCGCGCGACGAAGAGGTGATTGGCGAGCACGCAATTTCGAAGCAGGACTACGACACCAAGAAGAACACTGTCGATGTGGATCAAGCGCAGGTTGAGGCGGCGGCGGCGAGCCTGGAGACGGCGAAGCTGAACCTTGAGTATTGCTACATTCACTCGCCGATCAACGGCAGAGCGGGCGCGCGCCTGGTTGATGTGGGCAACGTGGTGCAGGCGAATTCGACTTCGCTGCTTTCGATCCAGCGGCTCGATCCGATGTACGCGAACTTCACGGTCACGGAGAGCGATCTGCCGGCGGTGCAAAGGCAGATGTCGAACGGGACGTTGAAGGCTGAGGTTCGACTGCCGTCCGATCCGGAAGGAACGGCGCGGGCGGGGCGCGTCGAATTTCTTGATAACTCTGTGCAGAACGGCAGCGGCACGGTTAATTTGCGGGCCACGATGAGTAACTCGGATCGTCACTTCTGGCCGGGGCAGTTTGTTGACGTAAAGCTGGTACTGTCGACCGAAAAGGGAGCGGTGTTGATTCCGAACCAGGCCGCACAGATCAGCCAGCAAGGGCCGTTTGTGTATGTGGTGAAAGCGGACGACACGGCGGAGCTGCGGCCGGTCAAGCTTGGACAACGGCAAGGCGACGAAGTTGTGGTCACGGAGGGAGTCGCCGCAAACGAGCGCATCGTGCTCGCCGGTCAGATGCTGATTCGTCCCGGCGGCAAGGTGCGCGTCGGCGGGGAATCTTCCGCGGCACCGGCGCCGGGATCGAACGCCGACAACCAGGCCAAAGCCAAGCAGGGAGGCCAGTCGTGAATCTTTCCGAAGTCTTTATTCGCCGTCCAGTAATGACTGTCGCTCTGACGGTCTCGGTTTTGCTTTTTGGATTGTTCGCGTTTACGCGGCTTCCGGTGAGCGATCTGCCTGCGATCGACTATCCCGTGATTCAGGTGCAGGTGAACTACCCCGGCGCAACGCCGGAGACGATGGCCAACAACGTGGCCACGCCGCTCGAGCGCCAGTTCATGCAGATTCCTGGGCTCGAACTCGTCACCTCGAGCAATCTTCAGGGCCATTCCAGCTTTGTGCTGCAGTTCGATCTTTCGAAGAGCCTCGACGGCGCAGCGACCGACGTGCAGGCGGCCATCACGCGCGCCCAGGGGCAGTTGCCCGTCGATCTGCCGAGCCCTCCCACTTTCACCAAGACGAATCCGAATGACCAGCCGATCATGTACATCGCCATCGTCAGCGATACAGCGACGGAGGGCCAACTCTACGACTACGCCAACACGCAAGTAGGCGAGCGCATCAGCATTCTGCCGGGAGTGAGCCAGGTTGCCATCTACGGAACGCAATCGGCAGTGCGCCTCAAGGCCGATCCATCGAAGATGGCCGTCCGCAACATCACGCTCGAAGACTTGACCAACGCAGTCAAGAACGGCACCGCCTATACCGGGGCGGGGCAATTCGATGGTCCGCATCGCAGCTTTCTGCTGCAACCGCAAGGGCAGCTGACAACTGCCGACCAATACGACAAGCTTATCGTCGGCAATACGAATGGCGCTCCGGTTTACCTGAAAGACGTTGCGAGCTCCAAAGAGGGAGTGCAGGACGAACGCATTGACATGCGTGTCTGGGTTCGTGGCTATCCGCAACCCGGCGCGAACGTTTTCATCGGCGTGTTTCGCCGGGCGGGCGTGAATGCGGTGGAAGTCGCGAAGTCGGTGCGCGACCTGCTGCCATCGATTCAATCACAACTTCCCGGTTCGGTTCTGCTGTTCACAGCCTACGATCGCTCGCAGACCATCGTCACCGGAATCAACGACGTCAAGACCACGCTCTACCTCGCTTTTGTCCTCGTGGTCATGGTCATCTTCGTCTTCCTCGGCCGCGGCACCGACACCCTGATTCCGGCGGTTGCCTTGCCGCTCTCGCTGCTGCTGACGTTCATCTTCATGGACCTTCTCGGCTACAGCCTCGATAACCTCTCGCTCATGGCGCTGACGCTGGCCATCGGGTTTCTGGTTGATGACGCGATTGTGTTTCTCGAGAACACCGTGCGCCTGATGGAAGAAGGGCGGAACGCATTCGACGCCTCGATCGAGTCGGCGAAAGAAATCAGCTTCACCATCCTGGCCATGACGCTTTCGCTCGCCGCCGTGTTCATCCCGCTCGTCTTCATGAGTGGCCTGATGGGCCGCATCTTCCGCGAGTTTTCCATCACGATCGTCATCTCGATTCTAGCCAGCGGCATCGTCTCGCTTACGCTCACGCCGCTGATGACATCACGCCTGCTTGGCGAACGCGGCAAGAATTCCAAGAAGACGTGGATGGAACGCGCCTTCGGCGCCATTGAGCGCCGCGTGCTCGATTTCTATGGACGCCAGCTCTGGTTCTTCCTCCGCCAACGCTGGATCTCTGCCGTCATCTGGGTCGTCTGCCTCATCGGCACCGGTTATCTTTTCTATGTCGTTCCCAAGGCGTTTCTGCCGGTCGGCGACAGCTCCTTCATCCGCGGCATCCTGGTCGCGCAGGAAGGCACTTCGCCCGACCAGATGCACGCTTATCAAACGCAAGCCGAAAAGATCATGAGGGCGAATCCCGCCGTCCGCAGCACGTTTACGATGAGCGGCAATGCCGCGTTCCTCGGCTCGAACCAGGCGTTCCTCATTGCCTTCCTCAAACCTCCGTCGGAGCGAGCGCCGATCGCGCAAGTTGCTGGACAGCTCATGGGTGGAATCGCTACCACGATGCCGGGGACCGTCGCGTTCTTGCAGCCAAATCCGGCGCTGGAAATCTCGACCGGTGCGACGGCCAATGCGCAGGGACAGTTTGCTTATGCGCTCTCTGGAATCGATCCAAACGAGGTTTACGCGACCGCCGGAAAGATGATGGCGAAGATGTATGAGTATCCGGGATTCCTGTTTGTGAATTCCGATCTGTACAATCACACGCCGAATCTGCAAGTGGATATTCTGCGCGACCAGGCGAAATTATACGGAGTGTCGGAGACGCGCATTCTTACGCTGCTGCACGATGCTTACTCGCAGAACTACAGCTACCTGATCAAGAAGGCGACGGATCAATACCAGGTAATTCTGGAAGTAGCCGATGACAAGCGCTCGGGCCCGGAAGACCTGGGCAAGCTTTACATCAAGAGCGACGACGGTCAGCGCATGATTCCGTTGAATGCGGTGACGAGCTGGCATCCGGTGATTGGGCCGCAGGCGGTGAATCACATCAACCAGTTCACCAGCGTGACCATGTTCTTCAACCTGAAGCCGGGCTATGCGATCGGCCCCGCAACCAACTATGTGGAGACGACCGCGAAGCAGATTCTGCCTCCCGGCGTTCAGGGCGCGCTGCAAGGCGAAGCGCTGGTCTTCCAGAACACGGTTCGCGATCTGGCGATTCTGATGCTCGTCGCCGTGTTCGTCATGTATGTGATTCTGGCGATTCTTTACGAGAGCTATCTGCACCCGATCACAGTGCTATCGTCGCTTCCGGTCGCATTGCTCGGCGGCTTGCTCACGCTCTGGATCTTTGGCGAGGAAGCTTCGCTTTACGCATACATCGGCATGTTCATGCTGATGGGCATCGTGAAGAAGAACGGAATCATGATCGTCGACTTCGCGGAACAGCGCGTCCGGCAAGGCATTGCGGACGATCAGGCGATTCATGACGCGAGCATGGAGCGCTTCCGGCCAATCATGATGACGACCGCGGCCGCGTTATTGGGCGCGATGCCGATTGCCTTGGGCTACGGCGCGGATGGATCGTCGCGACGACCGCTTGGGCTGGTGGTGGTCGGCGGATTGATCGTTTCGCAGTTCATCACGTTATTTGTGACGCCGGCAATTTATCTGTACCTCGAGGAATTCCAGCAACGTGTGCTGGATCGAGTTTCGTTCCTGCGCTCGACTCGCGAGCCGGCGCCGGCCAACGCCTTCGCGTTGCAGCAGGGACAGGGAGACTAGTCAGATGAATCGGAGACTGAAACATTATTTATCTTGCTTTGGTTTTGTCGGGCTGCTCGGTTTGATTCTGACGGGCTTGATCGGCTGCGCGGTCGGACCGAACTACAAGCGTCCGGCGGTTGATGTTCCGGGGACTTATCGCGGCGCGAGTTCGGAGCCGCCTTCATCGACTGCAGCCGATGCTCAGTCGCAACCGACGGGCACGACAGCGGACACTGTGTCGGACGGGCGCGCAGGCGGGCGATCGCTTGGCGACGAAAAGTGGTGGGAAGTATTTCAGGATCGTGAACTACAGAGCCTGATTCGCACGGCGCTGAAGAATAACTACGATGTGCGCATCGCCGCGACTCGCGTTCTGGCGGCGCAGGCGCAGGTTGGGATCACGCGCGCCAATCAGCTTCCGACCTTGAGTGGCGGGGGCAACATCACGAGCCAGCAAAGCCCGCAGCTTGGACCCATTCCCGCGTATGAGATCACGCAGGGACAGGTCAGCGCGTCGGCCGCGTGGGATCTCGACTTCTGGGGAAAGTACCGGCGGGCGACCGAGGCTGCGCGCGCCAATCTGCTGGCCAACGAGTGGGCTCAGAAAGAAGTGATGGCGACGCTGGTTGCTAATCTGGCGACATCATATTTTGAGCTGCGCGAGCTTGATCTTGAACTGGAAATCTCGCAGCGCACGCTTGATCATCGCAAGAACTCGCTGCAGCTTACGCAGACGCTCGAGCAGCACGGAATCAACTCGATGCTGGATGTGAGGCAGTCGGAGCAGCTGGTTTATACGGCGGCGACGGAGGTTCCCGACCTGGAACGCGAGGTTGCGCAACAGGAAAATGCCATCAGTATTCTGCTGGGGAAAAATCCGGGCGACATTCCGCGCGGGCTGAAGCTGACCGAGCAACCGCATGCGCCGGAGGTTCCATCGGGGCTTCCGTCGGCGTTGCTTGAGCGGCGGCCGGATGTGCACGAAGCTGAACAAAATCTGGTGGCCGCGAATGCCGAGATCGGCGTGGCGCGGGCCGCATACTTTCCCGACATTGCGCTCACCGCGAGCGCTGGCTATGAAAGCCCGGCGCTGACGAGCCTTTTCACGGGCCCGGCCGGAGTGTGGACTATGGCGGCGTCGCTGACGCAGCCGATATTCCAGGGGGGCAGGCTGAAGTCGAACGTTCGCCTGGCACAAGCGCAACGCGATCAAATGGTGCTGACATATCAGCAGGCGATTCAAGGCGCCTTCCGCGATGTTTCGAATGCGCTGGTCGCTTATCGCAAAGATCAGGAGTTGCGAGTTCAGCAGCAACACTTGTACGAGTCGGCGCAGGATGCGGCGCGGTTATCGCAGGTCCGTTTCAAAGCGGGGACGGCCGATTACCTCGAGGTGCTGACGAACGAAACCAATTCGTTCTCGGCTGAGTTGGGACTGGCGCAGGCACAGGGCAACGAACTGATTGCGCTGGTGCAGGTTTATCAGGCGTTGGGCGGAGGGTGGCAGTAATTCCACGCCGGCAACGCCCCGTAAGAACGTCCCTGATCGCGATCTAGGTTTCTCCGCCGACGAGCACCGGGCTTATGGTGCGGGAGGGCTGCGCCAGCTTGCGCATCAGGCTGGCGAAGCCGTCGAGATCGAGCGACTGCGGCCCGTCCGACAGAGCGCGCTCGGGACAGGGGTGAACCTCGATCATGAGGCCATCCGCGCCGACAGCGAGAGCGGCGCTTGAGAGTGCTGGAATCAGGCTCCGGCGGCCGGTTCCATGCGATGGATCGGCGATGACGGGCAGGTGAGAGAGTTGTTTGGCGAGGGCGACGGCCGCCAGGTCGAGCGTGTTGCGGGTATCGGTCTCGAAGGTGCGAATGCCACGCTCGCAGAGAATGACATTGGGATTGCCGCCGGCGAGCAGGTATTCCGCAGCCAGCAACCATTCTTTTACGGTAGCGGAGGGACCGCGCTTGAGGAGAATCGGGCGATCGACACGCGCGAGCACACGCAGCAGCGCGAAGTTTTGCATGTTGCGCGCTCCGACCTGAAGCAGGTCGGCGTATTCAGCGATGCGGCCGACATCTTCGGTGCTCATAACCTCGGTGACGATGGGGAGGCCGGTTTCGTCGCGGGCTTCGGCTAGCAAACGCAACGCCTCTTCACCCAACCCCTGAAAATCGTAGGGTGAGGTTCGGGGTTTGTACGCGCCCCCGCGCAACAGGCGGGCTCCCGAGCGCTTGACTGACCTCGCGGCGGATAGAAGTTGATCGCGCGACTCGACGGAGCAGGGTCCGGCGATGACGATGAATTCAGCGCCGCCAATGGGCACGCCGCGCACATTCACCACCGACGGCTCCGGGTGGACCTGACGGCTGACCAGTTTGAACGGATGCGTGATGGCGACGACTTCTTCGACGCCGGGCGCGGCTTGGAGCGCCTCAAGTTGAATGCGATTCCCGCCGCTGCCGACAGCGGCAACGATCGTCCGCTCCGTGCCGCGGATGGTGTGCGGCTGGTAGCCTGCTTGCTCGACCACGGCAATCACGTGCGCGATCTGCTCTTCTGACGCCCCGAACATCATGTTGATAATCACTGCCGGCTCCTTTTGATTCTGTAATTTGTTTGCGCAAAAAAACAAAAGCCGCGATCTGGAGGTCGCGGCTCGGGCTGAACTTGTATGCGTTGTCTAGCTGGGAATGGGCACGCACACACGATCTACCGTGGCCGCTACTCCGATGGCGAAGTAGCGGTAGGTAAATGAATACGTAAATCGCGGCGTGAGCGGCATTGGAGCTCTACTTTTACACACAATCAAAGCGATCGCAAGGGACTTCTTGCCTGCGACCAACGTTTCCTCCGGGTCCGTACAACAAAGCTCTGTCGCCGCCGCGAATCGCTACGCCGCCCAAAGTATCGCGAAATCCACTTCTTGCGAAACCGGCTCATCGCGCTGGTCTAGGTCCCTTTTCGATCCGCGTAGTGAATTCCGGAAAGGGTTCGGAGGGTGGACGCAGCCGCTTCTGGAGTGATGTCGCGTTGCGGTTCGGCGAGCAGTTCGTATCCCACCATGAATTTGCGGATGGTCGCGGAACGAAGCAGTGGCGGATAAAAATGCGCGTGCAGATGCCATTCGTGGTGCGAGTTGCCGTCGGTGGGCGCCTGATGGAATCCCATGGAGTAGGGGAACGGGGTTTCGAAGAGATTGTCGTAGCGGGTGGTGAGGGCTTTGAGTATTTCGGCGAGGCTGGCGCGCGCAGCGGGATCGAGGGCGAGCAGATCGCGGGCGTGGGCTTTAGAGACGAGCAGAATTTCGAACGGCCAAACCGCCCAGAAGGGCACGAGCGCCACGAAGTGATCGTTGGCGAGCACGACTCGCGTCTGAGAACCGACTTCGAGTTGGAGATAGTCGCAGAGCAGACAGGAGCCGTGTTCAGCCGAGTACGCGGATTGCGATTCCTGCTCTTTGCGCGGCTCGTTGGGAACGGTCTGGTTGGCCCAAATTTGACCGTGGGGATGGGGATTGCTGCAACCCATCATCTCGCCGCGGTTTTCAAAAATCTGGACGTAATTGATGTCTGGCGATGAACCGATCTCGGCGAACTCGCGAGTCCAGAGGTCGACGACGGCGAGAATTTCGTCGACCTTCATGCGGGCCAGAGTGAGATCGTGACGCGGAGAATAACAAATTACCTTGCAGACTCCGCGTTCGGATTCTGAGAGCAGGAGGCCGCGGCCGGAATCGGAGTTGGAGTCTGAATCGTCCTTGCGAGCGGGAGCAACATCGGGCTTGAGGGCGGCGTAGTCATTGGTGAAGACGAACGCCGAAGTGTAATTGGGATTGCGTGCGCGGCCGGCACGCTCGTTTCCGGGGCAGAGATAACAAGTGGGATCGTAGGCGAGGGCGGGAGCGGGATTGGCGTTTTCAGTTTGGCCGCGCCAGGGGCGCTCGGAACGGTGCGGAGAGACGAGAATCCATTCGCCAGTCAGCGGGTTGAAGCGGCGGTGAGGATTGTCGTAAAGAGTTTTGTTGGCGGGAGCGGCGGGCGTGCTCAAGGGTGAATGCTCCCCTCGATGCCGGCGTTTTGATCGGCGGGCTGCGGCTGCGCGGGCCACGGCTGCGCGCCCTGTGCCGGCTCACAAAGGTAGATTTCGGGAGTGACGCCCATGGCCTCTGCGTACATGCGCGCGATGTCGGATCGGAATGCGTCGGCGTAATCGGAGCGGACGAGATTGACGGTGCATCCTCCGAAGCCGCCACCGGTCATGCGCGCACCATACACGCCGGGGCGAGTGGAGGCAAGGGCGACGAGGAGGTCGAGTTCACGGCAACTTACTTCGAAATCGTCGCGCAGGCTGGCATGAGAGCGGTAGAGAAGATGGCCGAAGCGGTCGGCATCCTGTGACTGCAATGCATTGACGGCGGCGAGAACGCGTTGATTCTCGGTGATGACGTGGCGGCAGCGGCGGAAGACCGCGGCGGGCAAGGCATGCTTATATTTTTCGAGATTGGCGAGGGTGACATCGCGCAGGGAGTGAACTTCTGTGCGAGGATCGGGCAAAAACGACTGAAGAATCTTGACGCCGGCTTCGCAATCGGCGCGGCGGGCGTTGTACTCTCCCGATGCGAGTTCGTGGCGCACCATGCTGTTGCACACGACGATGCGAAGATTGTCGGGGATGGCGAGCAACTGATATTGCAGGGAGCGGCAGTCGAGCATCAAGGCGTGTCCGGCGGCGCCGAAGCTGGCGACGAACTGATCCATGATGCCGCAGCGTATGCCGACATATTGATGCTCGGCCGTCTGACAGAATTTCGCGAGATCGACGCGCGGGACGGCGAGACCGGCGATCGAGGTGAGCGCGAGCGCGGTCGACACTTCGAGGGACGCGGAGGAACTGAGTCCGGCGCCGAGGGGAATCTCGCCGTGAATGACAAGGTTTGCGCCGGAGAGATGGTGTCCGGCTTGTTGCAGGATGGCGGCGACGCCGCGGATGAAGTCGCTCCAGTGCTTGCGCGGAGGGCCGGCGAGTGCATCGAGGGAGATGGATATCTTCTCGTCGAAGTGTTCGGAGTAGACCTCGAGCTGGCGGTCGTCGCGTTTGGCGGCGGCGATCCAGGTATAGAAGCCGATCGCCATCGGCATTACGTAGCCCTCGTTGTAGTCGGTGTGCTCGCCGATCAGATTGACGCGGCCGGGCGCACGAAAGATGTGCGCTTCCCCACCAAAAAGTTCGCGGAACCGGGCGAGCAGGAGGTCGCGACTTAAATCAGGGCGGGAAATACTCGCGGTCATCGCCGCCCATCCGAGGAAGTATTTCCGCCGCCAGGCCGGCTTCGGAGCGGCGGCTCCCACACGAGACAAAACGGGTTGGGGCGATGCGGGATCACGGTGTTAATTATGCCTTCTCGATTGGTGGAATGGCGCCCGGCGTTGCGAAAGCACGCCGGGCCGCGGTGGACAATCCAGACTAGAAAATGAATTTCGCAGCCAGCTGAAGCGTTCTGTGTCCAAGCTTGTTGTCCGTGAAACCGGTCGTGGCCGCGTTGGTTGGCAAGCCACCGTAACTGTCATAGCCGACATATAGATTCGTATCGTACGGCACAAAGGCGTCCGACGGGTGGTTGGCAATGTTAAAGGCCTGCGCCCGAAACTGAATGCTCTTCGTTCCCCTGAACTTGAAGGCCTTGTAGAGACCAATGTCGTCACGCTCGTAGCGAGGGCCATGAATATACGGAAAGTGATAGTTTCCAATCGTAGGGTTATTGGCAACGAGCTCGGGCTGTGGCGACTGTAGACAATTAGCGTTGAAGTATTGATGGGCCTGCAAGTGGGCTGCGGGATCGCAAGTCAGAACGGGGGCCCATGCTTCGTCGGGCGTTCCGACGATGTTGCGGTTGCTTAGATCGGGCGTCATGTTGGTCGCGGGGTTATATACAGAGTAGAACCCGATGGTGCGGTTGTGGTAGCCGTCATATTCGTTGCCGGTGCCTCCATTGGCGGAGGCGGCCGCAGTGATATTGATCGGATTACCGGAGGCGAACTGCTCGATACCGGTGAACTGCCAGCCGTCGAGAATGCCATTGAGTATTTTGTTATTGCCTAGGTATTTGGCGCTCACATTCGGCAGATTGATGAGGTACGAGATATTCAGGTTCTGGCTGCGGTCGAATGGAGCAGGGTTGTAGCAGCGGCGCTCTTCGAAAGGGTCCTCACAGTTATCAGCGAGGGTTTTGCCCCAGGTGTAGGTAGCCCAGAAGTTAAACATACCCGTCTGTTTGGAAGCCGTAACCTGCGCTGCGTTGTAACGGGAGCTTAGGT
>JBAWAI010000080.1:0-6327 GCA_049589215.1 Terriglobales bacterium
GTTGTTCTGGCATTCCCCCGTTCCGCTCGAGCAATAGAAAGCTACCTTTTTCGGGTTCACCTGGTTGGTGATATTCACATTCCACACAGCCTGCGTGTCAGAGTTTTTCTTGCTCTTCACCACGACCCAGTATCGCGTCCCCGCGGTCACCGGAATCCCCGCATCATCTTTCTTTGATTCGGTCGTGCAGCATGTTCCCGCCGCCGGAAGAGATTGCAGATCCCACGTTTTGATCGCCGTCCCCGGCTGCCCGTCAGCGTCGTTATTGAGGCTGAGAGCGAGCTCGTTCGTTCCTCCCTGCATGCTGAGCGCGACTTCAATCTGGGTTACAACGTGATCGGATTGCGGCTTAAAAGCGGCTGCCACCCATGCCTCGGGCCCAGATGCTGCATCCGATCCCGCGACGATATAACCGTCGCAGCACGAATATGAACCCTTCGGATAAGCCTTCCCGATGTTGTTAAAGATCGTGACCAGGCCGTCGCCGGAGGCCGCACTCCGCGGGACCGACTGGGTCAACCCATGGGCGCTTCGCCGCGGGACGAACATCACTTTCCCGTCGCGACTAGTGACAGCTTGATCCTGAGCGACAGCAAAACAAATCAAGCCCGCCACGCCTAATACGGCTAGTGCACGCAACGCTTTGTTCAACATAAATCTCGCCTCCCATCCCCACTCACAATTCCACAATCGCCACGAAGAGGCGCGATCTTAACCGGAAAATCGACAACATGCAATACGCGCTTTAATTCATTCATGACCGCAACACCTGCAACTAAAAAGACAAAACACCCCGGATATGTGACTCTCTCCAAAAGCACATCAGTCGCAGAGTTCAGATTGCACTCCGAGATCTCGCGTCAACCAGCAAAACTGACAACAGACGACCGGCGATAGACGAGCGTCGACCAACGACCGATAAAGCTAAACCCATTCCATCGCCCGAATCTCCTCCGCAATCTCGCCCACAAACACCTCAGGCTCGCGCGGCAATGCCATCCGAGCCGGCTCTGGAAACGCGCTCACCACCTCTGCATAACGCAATTTCGGATACTTCGCCAACCCAAATCCAATCGCGTCCGCCAGGCGGCAACTCGGTGCAATCAACGACGCCGCCCCTCGCGCTGGCAGCCCCTTGTCGTGATGGCACGCCGTGATCTCCAGAAAAGCCCCCGGCAGCTTCCATGTTTTCACCAGCGTCGCACCCGCCTCGCAGTGGTCCACTCCAAACAGCTCGCGCTCCCGTGGCAGCAGTTGGACGGGCTCATCCGGCTCGTTCTCAATCACACGCGCGTAAGCCTGCGGCGCAGCCGCCACCATCGCCGCCCTCCCTATGTCATGCATGATCCCCGCGGTGTATGCGAACTCCTGGTCAAGCCCGCTTCCCGCGGCCGCTCGTTCCGCGATCATCCCGCACGCCACGCTGTGCTGCCAGCATGACCGCATCAGCGCGCTCGGCGAATCCTGGAGATATGACTTCAGTCCCACCGTGATCACCACGCACTTCAGCCGTCGGAATCCAAGCAGCATCGAAGCCTGCATCACGCTCGTAATATTTCTGGAAAACGCGACCAGCGGGGAATTCGCAATCTTCAGAATCGCAGTTGAAAATGCCGGATCGGAGCGGATCAGGTTGCACAACTCCGGCAACGAAGTATCTCGCCCCGACATCAGGCTCAATGCGTTCAACGCAATCGCCGGAAACGGCGGAAGCAGCTCCGGCCTCCACGCCGGTCCAATCGCGTTCAACGCCCTAGAGGGAGAACTAGCCATGGTTGTCGCCTACCATGCGCAATCGGCCCGTTCTCAACTTGTGATTAGTTCCAAATCAAAGAACACTAGCCCCGAAGGTGGATGGCATGAGGGGTGGGCGAGGTGGAGCGTGAGGGCTCAAGCGTGAAGAGCAAAATGTAGGAGCCTCGATAGTGGCCTCACTCTAACGGCATCTCCTTTGCGAGGTTGTGATGGGCGCCTGCACCAAACTTAGTCCTCGTGTGTGATATCTCATATCCGGCTCTGCTAATCTGAGTTCCTCCCGAATTCATGCGCTGGCTCTCCACACCCGTCGACAATTCCCAATCCGAATCGCTAGCCGCGTCTCTGCCCGATTTGAAACTGAACCTCCCGCCCCGCTCCCTCCCCATCCTTGCCGATCTCCTAGTCCGCCGCGGCATCACCCACCTCGACGCCGCCCAGCGATTCCTTTCGCCCACTCTCGACCATCTCCACGATCCGTTACTAATGTCGGGTATGAAGCTCGCCCTCGACCGCCTCGAAGCCGCCGTCGAGCGCAAAGAAAAAATCCTCATCTACGGCGACTACGACGTCGACGGCACCACCGCCATCGTCATCCTCAAAACTGCCATCGAAATCTGCGGAGGCGCCGCCGACTTCCATGTCCCGCACCGCATCCGCGAAGGCTACGGCATGCGCGACGACGTCATCGAACGCGCGGCCTCTGAAGGCGTCCGCCTCATCATCAGCGTCGATACCGGCATCCGCGCCTTCCACGCCGCCGACGCCGCCCGCCGCACTGGAGTCGACCTAATCGTCACCGACCATCACCTTCCCGGACCGGGCGGCGTCCCGCAAGCGCTCGCCGTAGTCAATCCCAACCAGTCCGGATGCGACTATCCCTGCAAGCATCTCTGCGGAGCCGGCGTAGCCTTCAAACTTGCTCAGGGATTAATGCAGCGCCGCCTCGATCGGAAAGATCAATCGCGCCTCCTGATGTCATTCATGAAAGTAGTGGCCATCGCCACCATCGCCGACGCCGTTCCGCTCCTCGGCGAAAATCGCGTCTTCGCCAAGCTCGGCCTCGAAGGCTTGCGCCGCCCCGTCAATCCCGGCCTCAAAGCGCTTCTCGAAGTCGCCAAACTAGGCGATGGCCGCGCCCTTACCTCCACCGAAGTAGCCTTCCGTATCGCCCCGCGAGTCAACGCCGCCGGACGCATGGACGTCGCCCGCGACGTAGTCGATCTTTTCAGCGTAAAAGATTTAGAGCGCGCCCGCGAAATCGCCGGCCGCCTCGACAAGCTCAACTCCGAGCGCCAGGACGAAGAGCGCCGCATCATGGAGAGCATCCTGCAACGCGTCGAAGAGGAACCCGCGCTGCGCGAAGCCTACTGCGTGGTGGTCGATGGCGGGGGATGGCATCGCGGCGTAATCGGCATCACCGCCACGCGCATAGTCGAGCGCTATGGACGTCCCACGCTAGTCATCTCGCGCGAAGGCGAAGAAGCCCACGGCTCCGGCCGCTCCATCCCAGCCTTCCATCTCCTCAACGCCATCGAGTCCTGCCCCGAACTCTTCTCCCGCTACGGCGGGCACGCCCACGCCGTAGGCTTCGCGCTGCCCACCACCAACATCCAAAAGCTGCGCGACCATCTGGACCAATACGCCCGCGCCCGCCTGACCACCGCCGACTTCGAGCCGCAACTACAATTTGACCAGGAGCTTCCGTTAGAAGAAGTAACTCCCGAACTCCACAAAGCTATCTCTCTCCTCGAACCCTTCGGCATGGAAAATCCCGAACCAATCTTCACTGCCAAAGCAGTCCGCCTGATGCAGCCGCCCCAAGCACTCAAAGAAAAGCACGCCCGGCTAAAAATCGCGCCCGCAAATGGAGGCACGGACTCCCCGCCCGTGCGAGCACATGCCAATCGGGAAGAACCAAATCCGGCGGAATCAAGCTCACACAGCCAGACCGCACCCACCTGGCGCAGCAACATCACCTTCAAAGCCATGGCGTGGAACCTGAAAGAATCCTGCGACCACCTCCAACTCCTCGCCGGAGACCGCCTCGACATCGCCTACACTCTAGGCATAAACGATCACCCAGAATTCGGCGGCCTCGAACTAACCCTCCGCGACCTGAAGCGCCACAACAACAACGGACATCGCTGACCGCACGCGAAGACGAATGCTATACTCCGTTTCCCACGGGAGGTGCCCCGATGTTACGCGCCCACTTACCACTCATCTCTCTCTCGTTGATCCTTTGCTGCATTCCCAACGAAAGCAGTGCGCAAGATGGCCCTGCACAGAAAAACGGCACACACAAAAGCACTGCGCAGACAAAGCCTGCCAGCGAGCCAACTCCCGAGTTCAAGCTCACCGCTGCCCGCCTGCCCGTAAAGCGCGTCGTCCTCTTCAAAAATGGAGTCGGCTATTTTGAGCACACCGCCCGCGTTCATGGCACCCAGGATCTTCACATCGACTTCACCACAGGCCAGCTCAACGACGTGCTCAAATCTCTGACCGCAGTCGACATGGGTGACGGCCGCATAACCTCGGTCCGCTACAACTCGATCGCTCCACTCAATGAGCGCCTCAAATCCCTGCGTCTGCCCTTCGGTCAGGAAGTCACGGGCGCCGATTTTCTGAACGCGCTTCGCGGCGCACGCGTCGAAGTTCGTAGCGGCTCGGCCTCCGCGACCGGAAGGCTGCTTAGCGTCGAGAAAAATCGCAAGCAAGACGCGCGCGGCAATTTCACCGACGTCACCGAATTCTCCGTCGTCGGCGAAGGCGGCGACCTGCACACCTTCGAACTCAACCCCTCCACCAGCGTGCGCCTCGTCGAGCGCGACCTTACAGATGAAGTCGGCAAATACCTCAACCTGGTCGGCTCCTCGCGCGCCGCCGACATCCGCAGCATGACCCTGACCGCCGCCGGTTCCGGCGACCGGGAAATCTTCGTCAGCTACATCAGCGAAGTTCCCGTCTGGAAAAGCACCTACCGCATTCTCATGCCTGAAAAGCCCGGCGAGAAAGCGCTGCTCCAGGGCTGGGCGGTCGTCGACAATACGATTGGCGAGGACTGGAATGACGTCGAGTTATCGCTCGTGGCGGGCGCGCCGCAGTCCTTCGTCGAAAATATCTCGCAACCCTATTACATTCGCCGTCCCGAGATTGCGCTGCCGGAAACCGCCCAACTGACGCCGCAAACCCACGAAGCCACGGTCGAGCAGTTTGCCAAGAAGGAAGTTTCGGCGGGCGGAAACATAAGCGGCGTCCTCGCCGGCCTGCAAGGCTTCGTGCGCGATGCCACCGGCGCTGCTGTCGCCAACGCAAAGATCACCGTGCGCAACGAAGAGACCGGCACATCCCACACCGCCACCACCAACGCGCAGGGTCTCTATCGCTTCGATAACATTCAAGCGGGCAATTCCGCCCTCTTCGTCGACGCTCCCGGTTTCAAGCGTTTTCAGCTCACCAGCTTCTACATCGGTGTAGATCGCATGAACGAGATCGATGCACGCCTTGAAGTCGGCAGCGTATCGGAAACTGTCGAAGTCACGGCGGGCGCGGGAGGGTCGGTGAATACGGAGACCTCGACTTTATCCTCAGTAAGGGGCTACGCCGAAGGCGAAGAACCCGAGGCCGAAGCCAAAGGTCTAGGCGACAATTTCGAATATAAGCTCAAACAAAGAATCACCATCGGCAAAAACCAATCCGCTCTCGTTCCCATCCTGCAATCAAAAATTGAAGCCGAGAAGGTCACTCTCTGGACCTCCGGCGAAGACAACGTGTTGCGCGCGCTCTGGATCAACAACACCAGCGGCCTCACTCTCGACAACGGCACCTTCAATCTGCTCGATGCCGGTGCTTTCGCCGGCGAAGGCGTGCTCGAAACCATTCATCCCGGCGAGCACCGTCTCATCTCCTACGCTGCCGATCCCGCCGTCCACATCGCTGACCGCGCCCGCGAAGAACCGCAGGCCGTCAGCCGTGTAGTCATGTCCAAAGGAGTGATGATCGCCTCCCACCGATTGTTGTCAGAGCACAAATTCATCATCCACAACTCCGACACAAGTCCGCGCCAGGTGATCGTCGAATATCCCGTGCGGCCCGGCTGGACGCTCGTCCAAGACGTAAAGCCCGAAGAAGCCTCCATCAGCTTCTATCGCTTCCGCGTGCCTGTTGAACCCGGTAAATCCGCCGACTTGCGGGTCGAGGAGTTTTCCACTCAGGACGTTCGTTTCGAACTCACCAACCTAGATGACGACAACCTGAAATATCTGACGGATCTCTTCGCTTACAACCGCATCACTCCCGCTCTCAGAGACGCCCTCCAACGTATCCTGCAAAAAAAAGATGAGATCACAGCCCTCGAGCGCCAATCCGGCGACAAGAAGCGGCTGATGGATGCCATAGAGAAGGATCAGTCGCGCCTGCGCGAGAACATGAAAGCCCTCAAGGGCGGCGCCGAAGAACGCGCTCTGACCGAGCGCTACACGCGCGAACTGAACAATCAGGAAGACCAGATGTCCGTTCTTAGCAAAGAAAAAGAAGACCTGGACGCCAAACAAGAGCAAGCCGAAAAAG
>JBAWAI010000081.1:0-1904 GCA_049589215.1 Terriglobales bacterium
AGCTGAAGCAGCTTCGATTGCAGGGATGAATCGAGCTCCGAAATTTCGTCAAGGAACAGCGTGCCGCGGTGGGCCATCTCGACGCGGCCGGGCTTCGCCCCAAAAGCGCCCGTGAATGCGCCTTTCTCATAACCAAACAGTTCGCTCTCAAGCAGCGTTCCAGGAATCGCCGGACAGTTCACCTTTACATAAGGTCCAACTTTCCACGGCGAGAGCCCGTGAATCAAACGCGCGATGATGTCTTTCCCCGTACCGCTTTCACCCGTGATTAAAACCGGAACATTGGCTGCCGCTACGCGAGAGAGCTGCGCGCGGATTGCCTGTACGGCTTCGGAGTGCCCAAAAATAATACTGTCCGGAGGTAGTTCGCCCATCGACTGCTGCAAAGATGTTACCGACATTGTCGTCATAAGAGTCCTACGTTCCATATCGGGGTAATGTCACCCAACGTGCACTAAAAGTGCATCTCGAGCACCAAACGGGGGAAGAGGGAAGAACAGTCTTGCTGATGACGGATAACTGCGAATACTGAGAGCGACTTAGGCCGATGATAGTCCTTTTCACTCAGGATGGGGCATGGCACGAAGGTGCCATGTTGAAGGCGTATAGGGGAGGGTAAAACATTTCACATCGCGGTAAGAGCTTTTCTCAAACCCGCGGACGAGCGTCCACGTTGGTGCTCAGAGGGCGCGCAAACTTCAGGCCCAGAAGATGATAATCGTCCAAGTGTGCGACCCATACGGCCTTAGCCCGGAGGACTCGGGAGGCTCCCGGCAAACCGGTGGTGGGTCCGATCGGAACGCTGGGAATTTCGAGCGAAATGAGGGCCGATTTAGGCAGTGAGCGGCGGACCATAACCAGGGCTCCCCCGGCGGAAATGTTAAGCGCGGTGGCAAATTCCAGTGAATCTTTGCCGCTTCCGTCTTTGGAGCGAACAAAAATGGGTATGGCTAAGGGTAAACGCTCCCATCTCCGCGCATCCTTATTTGGGGCTCGTTTTTTCACGAGAATCCTTGCCTAAACTGAGTGAGACCCGCATCTTAGGGGCCAAACACAGAACAACCCGGATGATAACCGGAAGATTACCCCTAAACCTCGCTCACCGCGCGGAATCCACCCCGGTTGTTTGGACTATCGGGTGATGCGTGATTGACCCGTGGTCAATAATCAGAAGTGCAAACTTTTTCGCTTCTCTCTCACGCCCTTTCCGGTTGACAGTCTGTTGAGCCTGGCTTAACATCTGGCTAATCCCTCGTTCCAGTGGTAAGAAAAACCCTCCCCGACGTCTCGTGATCGAGTCTTAATGACTCCGCACGAAGGAAGACCAGCCATGTCTACCGGCGCGAGCTCCATGAAAGAGAACCTGCCGTCGAAGTCGCGTGCGCAGGTGTCCGAGCCTGCTCTCTCCAATGAAAATGTTCGCGAGCTGGAAAGTCTGCGCGATCGTTATCGCAAAACGACCAACGCACTCGCCTCGGCCGCGCACGATCTGAAAACTCCGCTGAGTATTTTGAACGGCTACATTGAATTGCTGCAAAGCCAGAAGCTCGGCCCGCTCAACGATCGCCAGCGCGAAGTGATGGCCGACATGTTTTCGAGCGGACAGCGCCTGCAACACTTCATTCAGGACTTTCTGACCTACACGGTGCTCGAAACCGGCGAACTGCGCATGCAGTTTGCCGAGAACGACATGAACGTGTGTCTCTCGGAAGTTTGCCGCATCTGGTCAAACCGTTTTCAGGAGCGGGGCTTGGCACTGTACTTTCTCGCCAATGACAAGCTGACACCCTTCATGTTCGATTCGCCTAAAGTGCAGCGGGTAATTTCCAATCTGCTGGAGAATGCCAGCAAATACACACCCCAGGGCGGCACGGTCTGGTTGCACGCCGAGCCTCATATGTGGG
>JBAWAI010000082.1:0-16650 GCA_049589215.1 Terriglobales bacterium
CCTGACACCTGACACCTGACACCTGATACCTGCTCTCCTCAGTGGCAAAACCGCTGCAAGCTCGGCGGCGGAGGCACCGGAAACTCCGCCGACTCGCCCTCCCACCCGGAGCACCCGCGCGCCGTCACCGCGCGAATCACCACCTGCTCCATTTCCCGCGCTTTGCTCGTCGACTGGTTGATTTCATCGAGAGTCAGATGCCCGCCGCTTCGCAACTCATTCATGTCGGGGCCCGCCGCCACATAGCCCGCGTCGACCGCGATGACCAGCCAGACATACCCGTTGGCCAGGTCCGGAGCGGCACCCTGGCCATCCTTCAATGCCTTTCCATAAAAATACTGCGCCTGCGGCAGTCCCTGATCCGCAGCAATCTTATAAAGTTCCAGCGCTTTCGCCGGGTCATGCTCCGCGATCAACCGCCCCAGGTAGTACGCTCCATATGGATTCTTCTGGTCGGCCGACACCTTGAGCCACTTCTTCGCCAAATCCGGATCGCGCGGCACTCCAATCCCCAGAAAATACCGCCGGCCCAGCAACCACGCGGCCAGCGAATCGCCCTGTTGTGCAGCCTTCTTATAAAGATCCAGCGAAGGTTGGCCCTGGTTGCCAGGCACGATGCCCATCTCGTAGTAATACCCGAGCGCGACCTGCGCCGGCCCATATCCCAGGTCCGACGAGTGGTGGAAATACTCAATGCCAGCCTGATCGTTGTGTCGCTCCCCTACGCCTGTGATCGCGTCGATTCCGCGCTCATACAGCGCGTCGGGAGACATGCTTTGCGCCGCCGCCAGCGCGCTCAGCAGTATAAAAATTGCCAGAGAAGTCCGTAAACGCATTATTCCCATCCGACTCAAGTATAGGAAACGCACGCCGCGAGTGTAGAGTTACGAAAGTTCCACGAGCCCAATCCGATGGGCGGGATCTAGACTTTTGCGGTCACGCAAACAGCCCCATCTGCTCCTCCATTCCTGCACCCGCTCGCCGCTCCTCGCGCGCATATCTCCCGGCGAATCCATACTTCTCCCGCAATGCCGCCATCACCCGCGTCAATCGCTCCACATACCCTTTCGGCAAAAACGCCCGCTCCCGGTATCGCGCCCGATAGACTTCCACCAGCGCCGGAAACTCGGCCTCTAGAAACGGCATAAACACCGCCGCCGAACAAGGTTTCAGGAAAAGCGCGCCCGCATAAATATGTTTCGCCCCCGCCTCGCTCGCCGCCTTCACCAGCGCCTCCAAATCCCGCGGACGATCCGTAATCTCCGGCAACACCGGCGCGCAGTTCACCCCCGCATCCACGCCCGCCAGGTTCAACTGCCGCACCGCCTCCAGCCGCAAATCAGGACGCGGCGCCCGCGGCTCCAGCTTCCGCGCCAGCTCCACATCGACGGTCGTCACTGTCACGCTCACGAACACACCGTTTCTCTCACCAAGCCGCCGCAGAATCTCCACATCGCGCGTCACCAGGTTTGATTTCGTCACGATCCCGATCTCCAGTCCCGAGTGCCGCGCCAGTTCCTCCAGAATCGCCCGCGTCACCTCAAATCTCCGCTCCGCCGGCTGATACGGATCGGTCGCCGTCCCGATCGCAATCGGCTCGCCGCGTTTCACTTTCTTCAGCTCATGCCGCAGCACCTCCGCCGCCTGCTCCTTCACAAAAATCTTCCGCTCGAAGTCCACCCCGTCGCGCAACTCCATGAACTCGTGCGTGTAGCGCGCATAACAGTACTTGCAAGCAAATTCGCAACCGCGATAAGGATTGATCGCCCACGTAAAAGGAAGATTGCGCTGGCTCACAACTTTGCTGAGCAAAGACCGCGACTCGAGCGAGAAGTATTCAATGTTGTGCCCCTCGCGCAGCGACTCGCCCTCCGCCGCCATGCGCGCAATCCCAATAAGCCGAGGCCGCGGTCCTTCTTCCTCAAGCGCCCATCCATCCAGAGCGGCAAAATTGTCCTCCGCCTGAGAGTTGTCCTCCTCTGGAGAAACGTCCCGCGCCAATGCGTCCTGCACCACCCGCGCGCTGTCTCCGACCAGCCCGCTGTCCCCCAGCCGCGAATCCCCAGTAGAGACGCGGGCCGCCGCGTCTCCGCAGCTCTCCCGAACCCACGGAAGAAGCGCCATCGAGGCCTGATCGATTTTCGCCATATGTTCGCCAAGACTACCCCGCGAATTCCCCGCTGTCAAATCAGATTTTCAAGAGAATTCTCGCTCAGGCAACCGAACGAATCGGCCTTAGCTTCGACGCATAATTCTCCACGGATGCCCACTCACCCTTTGCCGAGCGGCTCTTCATTCGCCGAATAACGCTGTCGTGGGCGCGATTGGTCTTTCGGGCCTATCACTCTGGATATTTGCATCATCTGGGGAGTTAAGCTCGCCTGACGAATGTCCCAATTTCACTTACCGCCATTCAACAGATCCGCGCGCCGGTAAACTCCGGCCGTGAACCCAGACAGTTGTACGGATGGGAACTGCTTCACAAGCATGTACTGCAATCCCGCCGGCAGAGCAATTCTCGGGGGAAGCGCGGGCATTTCATAAGGCGATATCGTGGACAGCAGCCATTCCGGGCGAACTTGTGCGAGAGAATCTACGTCCACAACCTCTGGTCGCTTTGCGGCCGGCAAGTATCTCGCGTAGTACCAGACGAGCACTCCCGTTCGGAAGTCCTCTGTCGAACCAATTCGCGCCGCTTCTCCACGCGTATTTCCGGAAATAAACTCGAGTGCATCCTTATAGTGTCCTCGGCCCACCTCGCACAACTGTGCCGAGAGCAGCAAATTCCCCAACGTCCACCCGGCCAGTGCGCCGCCGATCAGCCATCGTGTACGTCTGGCGGATGCATCCCACCATTCGCCGATCTCCAGCGCCGCCAGCAGATAGAGCAAATACACATTCACCAGAAAATATCGCGGATAAAGAACCTGGCGCCCAGTCCATGCAATCAGCACCGCCGGAGCGACAATCAGACCCGTCAAGAACAACGTCCAGCGCATGTCGCCACACCGCGCCATACTGACGATCCGCCAGACGATGAAGCAAAACACGATTACAACTAGAGCGCTCCCAAGGCGAAAACTCGCAGCCAGTCCAAATGTGTAATTGATCGTCTCGCAAAGCACCCGCCATATCCCAACCTGCGGGGCGGGCGCGGAGATCATTTTGCGGACATCCACCAGCCACAACGCCACCATCAGTGCCAAGGGAGCAGCATGTAAAACGACAAACTGCCTGGCCGATCTTCGCGTCCGCTCCCGCCACAACATCTCCATCAGCGACCAAACTCCCAGCGCGGCCGCTACGTTCACATACGTGAGGCTTCCCAACGTTCCCACGACGACTGCGAAGCAATACCCCGCCGAGCTCCGCCAATTCCGGTCCCGCAGGTAGGTCTCCATGCAGTCGTAGCCCACCAGCGCCATACAACAGGCGATCGCGTAGCCGCGCGCTTCCGACGAGTAAAACACCGCCAGATATGACAGGGAGGTCAGCAGCCCCGCCACGAATGCCGTCGCGCGGGATTGACGCAGTCCGATCCGAATCGCCGCCAGTGTCGCACCCATCCCGGCAACGATCGACGGGACACGGTAAACCCACCACGCATGGCGTGTGCCGCAAACGAGCATCCAGAAGGAAATCAGGTAATGGTTATTTTCATGATGAATGGTGAATACTTGGCTCGCGGACTTCAGCTGCGATGCGATTGCCAACGACCATATTTCATCCAGCCACAGCTCTCCGGTGCTGCCGCCAATACGCAGCCCCAGGCCTAGAAGCAGCACTGCACTCATCGCGGCCCAGAAGCATATCTGGCCGCGGCGCTGCGAAATAGTTTGGCTGATCACAGGCGCGAATCATACGTACAAGGCGAGCACTGGGTCAATCGAGCCAGAGGAGATTGCCGGAGAAGGAAATTACGCGAACCGCCGGCGTAACATCGCGACCATCCTCATCGTTAAAAAAGAGGAAGATTCCTCGAAGTTGGTACGCCGAAATACACAACCGCAACCAATGCCCGCAGACAGCGAGCTTATTGGCTGGGCCGGCCTTCCGTTACCACCCCCGGCGGCGGCGCCGGAATCGCAATGTCGATCTTGTGCGCCTGCCCCAGCGACGCCGGTTCCTTATCGAACTCGCCCGAGTTGCCAACCACCAGCACCGCCATCTGATCGCGATGCAGATATTTCGCCGCCACGCGCGCCACATCTTCCTTGGTCACGCCTTTGATCCCTTTCTCAAAGTCCTCCAGAAATGAAGCAGGATACCTGTAAAACTCATAGGCCATCTGCTCCTGCAAAACTTTTCCCGGCGAATCCAGTCGAAAGACAAACGAATTCAAAATGGCATCTTTCGCGCGCTTCATCTCGTCTTCGCTGATCGGATTTTTCGCCAGCCCGGCAATCTCATCATCAATCGCCGCAATCGATTCAAAAGTAGTCGCGCTCTTCGTCATCACCATCATCCGAATCATTCCATCATGGTCGTACCCAGTCCCAATTCCTCCGCCGACGGCATAAGCTAAGCCCTTCGTCGTGCGAATGTCGCCGAACAACCGCGACGAAAATCCGCCGCCAAATGCTTCGTTGAAAACCGAAATCGCATAATAGTCAGGATTCTTTTTCGTCGTGCCCACTGCAACCATTTGTATGTCGCTCTGGTTCACGTCCGTCTTCTCTACCAGATAAAGTCCGGGCGCAGCTGGATGCGCAGCGACCACCGTTTCCTTGCTCGCCGTTCCCGCCGGCCACGAATCGAACGCCTCGCGCAGTCGCGCTTCCATCTTCGCCGAATCGAAATCGCCCACGATCCCCAGAATGATGTTGCTCGGATGAACATACGCCGAGTGCCATTGCACCAAATCCTCTCGCGTCACCGCCGCCACCGTTGCATATTCTGGCACCCGCGCGTACGGACTGCCTGCGCCATATACCAGTTTCGCGGCCTCGCGGCCCGCAATCTGCGAAGGCTCATCATTACGCCGCGAGATCCCGTCGTATTCGCCCTTCTTTGCGATCTCGATCTTGTCCTCGCGAAACTCCGGATTGCGCAACAGATCGTCAAACACGCGGAACACGTCCCCGAAATCTTCCTTCAGGCACGAGAAGCCGATGGTCGTCGAATCGCCCAGTCCACCGGTTTCGACCTTCGCCGCGCGCTGCTCCAGAAAGTCGTCAAGCTGATCGCCAGTCTGTGACTTCGTTCCACCCGTTCTCCATGCCTCGCCGTAGACATCCATCATCCCGGCTTTGCTCGCAGCCACGTTGTGTTCGCCCCCGCGAATGCGAGCCGTCCCGTCGATCAACGGCAACTCGTGATCCTCCTGGAGAAAAATCACCATGCCATTCGCCAGCTGAATGCGCTTCGGTTTTGGCGGATTAAACTCAGGCAGCTTGGGAATCGGAATCTGCTTCCACGTCTGCGCCGAAAGCGGCAAGATGCCGAAACAGCCAATCATGAGAAGGAGAGCAAGTGAGCAGCGCAGCAGCCGTTTCACTGTCCACCTCCTTGCGGAGTCGCCGCTCCATTTGTCGGAGCTGTATTCTGAGGTGGTCCAGCGAACTCAATAATCCCAACCGTCCGATTCTCCGCCGCAAACGTCCCGTTCGCCACGCGCCGAATGTCCGCCTTCGTGACCTTCTCAATCCGGTCGACCGACCCGAACAGCTCGCGCCAGTCGTCGTAGCGCGCCTGATACAACGCCAGCGCGTTCGCCAGTCCTTCATTCGATCCCAGTGACCGAATCAGATTCGCCCGCGCCCGCGTCTTGATCATCTTCAACTCGTCATCCGAAATGTCTTCCTTCTTCACGCGCTCGATCTCCGCATGAATCGCATCGCCGACCTGCTCGGTAGTGTGTCCCGGCAAAGGCACGGCCAGAAACGCGAACAGTTGCGGATACTTATTTCCCGGCAATCCCGTAAAGCCCTCCGCATCCGATGCAATCTGCTTGTCGCGCACCAGAGCCCGATACAGCCGCGAGGTTCGCCCGTTCGACATCAAATCCGCCAGCGCGTCATAAACCTGATCGTCCGCGCTGCGGAAATCCGGCCGGTGATAGCCCTCGACATACAGCGGCTGCGACTGCTCACGCAGCACCACCCGTCGCTCCGAATTCTGTGGAGGCTCGGTCGTCGTCCGCTCGTCCGGCTTCGGCTTTGCCGGAATGCGCGAGAAATACTTCTCGATCACCGGCATCGCCTCCGACGCCTTCAAATCTCCCACCAGCGCAATCACCATGTTCGACGGAATGTAATACGTGTCGAAGAAGTGCTGCGCATCGGTCGCCGAGAACGAGTTCAAATCCGAAATCCAACCAATCGTCGGCCGGTGATACGGATGCGCCGCGAACGCCTCCTCCAGAAACTGCTCGAACAATCTTCCCGGCGGACTGCTGTCCGTCCGCATGCGCCGCTCTTCAATCACCACGTTGCGCTCTTTGTAGAACTGACGCAGCACCGGATGCATAAATCGCTCCGACTCCAGATAAGCCCAAAGCTCCAGTCGGTTCACCGGAAACGAGTAGTTGTAGCCCGTCTCGTCATAGTCGGTGAAGGCGTTCATCCCTTCGCCGCCCTCCGACTCCACAATCTGTCCGAACTCATTGTTATACGGAGCCGAAAATTTATCCGCCGCGGCAATCGCATCTTTCCACGCCTGTTCGAGCTGTTTGAGTTTCTGCTCATCGCGACCGACGGGCTTGTCGCGCTCGGCAAGATAAGCGGCGTACGCCTCCTCAACTTTTGCCAGCGCCACTTTTTCGCCGGCATAATCGCGCGTCCCGATCGTGTCCGTGCCCTTGAACGCCATGTGCTCGAACATGTGCGCCAGACCGGTCTTGCCCATCGGGTCCCGCACCGACCCCGCATCGACATGCGTAAAGAACGAAAACACCGGAGCCTCGGGCCGTTCGCAAATGATCACGGTCAACCCGTTCGCCAGCTTCTTAACAGTGGTTCGTTTTTGAAAGGACGCCAGATCCTGGCCGAAGGAGAGCGAGCAGACAACGAAACAGACAACAAGCGTTAGCGTGCGACGGAACTTCATCCTGCCTCCACAACGAAAAGAGCACAAAAATCGAAATTACGTGCAGGCAGGGAACGTTGTCAAACCAGCCGCGCCGCAATACCTCGTTCCAACCGCCGACGCAGTGTAGGAATCAAAGTGAAGGCGCACTATACTGGTCAACGCCTGAGGTTCGGCGATTCTTGCCGCCGCTCCTGAACGCAGGCGACCAACGACGCACGACCACCGACCAACAACCAACCACCAATGCCCGCTCCCACCATCGTCGAAGTCGCCGGCCGCCAACTCACCCTCACCAACCTCGACAAGGTCCTCTATCCCGCAACCGGCTTCACCAAAGGCCAGGTCGTCGACTACGCCATCCGCATCGCGCCCGTCCTCATCCCCCACCTCAAAGGCCGGCCGCTGACAATGAAGCGCTATCCCAACGGCATCGACCAGCAGTTCTTCTTCGAGAAGAACGCCCCCAAGCATCGTCCCGATTGGGTCCAAACCACTCCCGTCTGGAGCGAGGGCAACAACCGCACGATGCACTACCTCATGGCCAACGATCTGCCCACGCTCGTCTGGATCGCCAACCTGGCCTCCATCGAACTCCACCCCTCGCTCTCGTTAGGCAAAGACATCGAAACGCCCACCATGATCGTCTTCGATCTCGATCCCGGCCCACCAGCCAACATCGTTCAATGCTGCCAGGTCGGCCTCTGGGTCCGCGACATCTTCAACCACTTCGGCCTGCAAAGTTTCGCGAAAACATCAGGCTCCAAAGGCTTGCAAATTTACATTCCTCTCAACACCAGGACCGGCTACGACGAAACCAAGTCCTTCGCCCACGCCATCGCGCGCCTGCTTGAACAACAGCATCCTGACCTGGTCGTTTCCGACATGAAGAAGGCGATTCGCACCAATAAAGTCTTCGTCGACTGGAGCCAGAACGATCAGCACAAGACAACGATCTCCGTTTATTCGCTGCGCGCGCGCGAAAGACCCACCGTGTCTTCTCCGGTGCGCTGGGAAGAGGTCGAACAAGCGCTGAAGAAAAAAGACGCGAGCCTACTGGTCTTCGAATCAAAAGACGTTCTGGCGCGCGTAGAAAAAATGGGAGACCTCTTCGCCCCTGTTCAGACGCTAAAACAGAAACTCCCGCAGCTATCAGGACTAGCGGAGCAGTCGTCTCAGGAAGCACCGGCATCCGAAAAAGCCAGTGCAAAGAAAAAAGCGAGTGCAAAGAAGTCGGAAATATCGACGCCACGCGCAGGCCAGCGAGGCAAAGAACGAAAGCCGAAGCCGGCCTCCAAGCGCCCCAAGATATAATTTCAAAGTAAGGTTCAAGCGTGTAAGAAAAGTAAGATTTAAGCGTTTAAGAAGTGATCCGTGAAAATCCGTGATCCGCGGCGAGCGAAGTTGCTCTTACTTCTGCAATCTGACCTCTAACTTCTGCCATGCCTCTCTACGTCGGCACCTCCGGATGGGCGTATCCAACCTGGAAGCCCGCTTTCTATCCCGAAAAACTCGCCCAGAAGAAATTCCTCAACTTCTACGCCACCAAACTCAACACAGTCGAGGTCAACTTCACCTTCCGCCAGCTCGTAAAAGAATCGACCATCCAAAACTGGCTCGCCGAAACGCCCGAGCACTTCCGCTTTACCATCAAAGCGCATCAGGTTCTAACCCACATCAAGCGACTGAAATCCTCCGAAGAATTCCTGCAACGCTTCCTCGCAACCCTCGAACCTCTCGAGCGTGCCAAGCGCCTTGGCCCAATCCTCTTCCAGCTTCCGCCGAACTTCAAAGCCGATCAGGAGGTCCTCTCCGACTTCCTCAAACTTCTCCCCCGCGGAGTTCGCGCCTCCTTCGAATTCCGCAACGCGTCGTGGTTTGGACAAGAAAAGCTCGGTGAAGGAAAGCCGCGCGAAGGCAAACCTGGCGAAGCGGGTCCGGAAGCGCCCACCTGGCAGACCCTCCGCGACCGCAACACCGCCCTCTGCGTAGCCGAATCCGAAGAGCGAGACACTCCCGACATCCTCACCGCCAACTTTGCTTACTATCGCTATCGCAAGCCCAGCTACACCCCCGAAGAGCGCCAGAAGATGGTCGCCCGCATCCGCGAGCACCTCGCCGAAGGCCGCGACGTCTTCGCCTACTTCAAGCACGAAGAAACCCCCGAAGGCGTGCTCTACGCCGTAGACGTGTTAAATAGCACCATTTCGGGAGCTTCGATCTAACTTGCTGATTTATAAATACCTTACTGATAACTCCTTATTATTCAAAGACCTGGAGTCTTTTTCGCGCTAAGTCTTTGAGTTTAAAAGACCGCATCCGAGGGGTCTTCGATGCCAAAGTAGTAAACACCGCTCCAAATCCCCACATCGCATACTGATCAAGTGCAGGTGAATGAAACCATCCTCCAGGGTTTCCTCGACTACCTCCGCGTCGAGCGCGGATCCGCCAAGCTCACCATCGCTGCCTACTCCAGCGATTTAGTGCAGTTCGCCGAGTTCCTGAAGACGCGTGAGGTTTCGCTAACAGCCGCTCGCCGCGAAGACGTCCGCGACTTCATCCAGGAACTCTTCTCTAACCAACTCGACGGCCGTTCCGTCGGTCGAAAGCTCTCCGCCGTTCGCCATCTCTATCGTTACTTGTTATTGGACGGAAAGGTCGACAAAGATCCCACGCTCAACATCGATTCGCCAAGGCAATGGAAAGTGCTGCCAAAGTCCCTCAGCCGCGTCGAAGTCGAATCGATGTTAAGTGGAAATGTTCTCAGCGAAACGACCGCGATGGCCGCAGAGAGTTCCGGAGAGCCTCGCAGCCAAACCGCCAGAGCCCATGCTCTCGTCCTCCGCGACCACGCCATGCTGGAACTGCTCTACGCAGCGGGCCTGCGCGTCTCCGAAGTTGCCGGTGCTCGCCTCGAAGACCTGAAGATCGATCTCGGGTACATCCTCGTCCATGGCAAAGGCGACAAAGAGCGCATGGTTCCCCTCGGAGTTCCCGCCCAACAGGCTTTGCAGCAATACCTGAACGATGGCCGAAGTGTGCTGGCGAACCGGAAGACTTCCGCACTCCTGTTCCTCGGCATCGGCGCTCGCCGCCTGAGCCGCCAGCGCCTCTGGCAATTGGTAGGTAAGGCCTCCGAAGCCAGCGGTCGCCACTCAAGTCCGCACATGCTGCGCCACTCCTGCGCGACACACATGGTTGAAAACGGCGCCGACCTCCGCACCGTGCAAACCATTCTCGGCCACGCAGATATTTCAACCACGCAGATTTACACCCATGTAGCGCTCGATCGGCTGAAAAGCGTCTATGCCAAGCATCATCCAAGAGCCAAGGCAAGAGAATAAGTTCACGAGAGAGGAAAAGAGAAAGGCATTATCGGAGCTCGTCGCAGCTCGTCAGGAGGGAAAGAAAACAATAATGATTTCCTCCGTGCCTCTGTGTCTCCGTGGTGAAAAAGATTTTTGATGGCAGCATCCGCCCAAACTCGCCGCACCATCGTCGAACTCGCCACCGATGACTTTCTCCGCCATCTACGCGAGCGCAACGCGTCCCCGCATACCATCAAAGCCTATACCTGCGATCTCGACGCCTTCTCTGCCTACATCGGCACGCGCGACCTCAAGGCCATCGATCACATCGCCATCCGCGGCTTCCTCTCGCAGCTCTACGACAAGGGATTAAGCAAGACTTCAGTCGCGCGCGCGCTCGCCGCCGTGCGTTCGCTCTATCGCTGGCTCGCGCAGGAAGGCGTCGTCGAGCAGAATCCCGCCAAGCTGGTTTCGACTCCGCGCCTCGCCAAAAAACTGCCGCGTGTTCCCACCATCGAAGAAGTGAATTCGGTGCTCGACGGCAAAATGCCCGAAGTCGCTTCTTTCCCTGAACGCGCCCGCCTGCTCCTCGAACTCCTCTACGGCTGCGGCATCCGCAACTCCGAACTCGTCGGCATCAATCTGGATGACATTCGCCTCAGCAACGAAGCCATCCTGATTCGCGGAAAAGGAAAAAAGGAACGCTACGTCCCCTTCGGCGGATCTGCCCGCGACGCATTCACCCACTACCTGCCTTGGCGCCATCAACTTCTCGCCACGCTGAAAAAATCCACGCCCGCGCTTCTCCTCAACCAGCGCGGAGGTCGACTCACCACTCGCAGCGTGGGGCGCATTGTAAAACGCATCGCGGTCGCCATGGGACTCTCGCCCGACTTCCACCCACACACGCTTCGCCACGCCTTCGGCACGCACATGCTCGAAGAAGGGGCCGACCTGCGCGCCATTCAGGAACTCCTCGGCCACGAGCGCCTTGCCACCACCCAGCGTTATACCCAGCTGTCCGTCAAACACATGATGTCCGTCTATGACCAGACGCATCCCCGTGCAAAGTAAGCGAGCTGCGTCGGACGAGTGACTCACGGCTCATAACTCGCTCTTTTTGCCCGGCGCGGAACATACGATCAGCTGCTCTCTTAAGAAACTCTCATTACCCACGTAACTTTGCCACACCTCTCTTGTTGCCTGAACATAACCATTACGTCCCTCAATCGAACATTTGTTTTCTCGTCAAAGTTACTGGAGCGCGTCTCCACGGAGCCGCTACGGCCTGGTACTGATCGGCATCCCGATAGTGGACGGTGAACCCAGTCAAGATGACCAAGCTCACGAAAGAACTCGCACTGCTTCTGTCGTTGCTTCTGATCGCCGCGACTTTGCAGTTCTTCGCCCAATCCCTCCCCATGGCGCTCTGCTTCTATTTCTTGCCGACTTTGTATTCCGCTTATTTCTTTGGTCGTCGGCACGCCACTCTTACCGCCTTTGCCTGCGTTTTCCTCGTTGTACTGCTTGACTATTTAAATACACTCATCCCCAGGCATCACGTGGTTGTGCTTCCGCAGGAACGTCTTTTCAATTTTGCGATCTGGGCGGGCATCCTGGCGGTTACCGGTTATGCCATGGGATCTCTCTACGAGCGCGCACAAGGTATGACCAACGATCTCCGCAACAGCTTCTCCAGCCTCTTGCTGATTCTTCAGCACGTTATCGTCAATGAAAAAGGCACTGAGAACGAAAGTCAGCGCGTAATCGACGCTTCCGCCAAAATCGCCAACGCGATGGGCCTTGGCGCTGACCGCCTCGAACTGCTTCGCTCAGCCGTCCTCCTGCGCAACTTAAGCGAACTCGGCATCAGCAACGACACTCTTTACAAAGCGGCGGACGTAACGCACGACGAAGTGGTTGCCAGTTTTCGCAAGGGCCACAACGGCAATCCGCGTACGGAAGCCGTCGGGAACTCGGTGCGCCGGATCGTTCCGATCATCGTCGCCCAGCAAATTCTCCAGGATCAGGGAGCGCGAGCCAGTAACGTTCCCATCGAGGCGCACATTCTCGCCGTCGCCGATGCCTACCAGAAGCTCACCAACAGCGCCTACGGCAAGGCTCTGTCGCCGCGGGAGGCCCAACTGGAGATCATCGCCGGAGCAGGGGACAGATTCGATGCCGGCGTTATCGAAGCTTTCGGCAGGGCCTTCGGTGTGCGCGCCAGCGGTGCGAACGCGTAAAACGGTGGGCTAGGCGTGCGGCGTTTGGCCTCGGTTTTTCTCGTGCAACTCCTCCCACATCACCGCAACATTGGCCTTTAACTCCCCCGTAAACCGCTCATACGTTTCCTCGCTCGCCTCGCTCTCCGCCGGTGGCAGCATCGGTTTTCCGATCGTCATTTCCAGTCGGGAAGGTTTCGGAAACTTCTTGTGTCGCGGCCACATTTCATAAAACCCGTCAATCGCAATGGGAACAATCGGCGCGCGCGTGTGAATGGACAGTATGGCCGCACCTTTTCGGAAGATTCTCAAATTGCCGTCGTTCGTCCGTTCGCCTTCTGGGTACAGAACGAGAATCTTTCCATGATTGAGTCCAAAAGCCCCCGCCCGCATTGCCGGAACCAGGTTCGCATCCGGATCGAGCACCACCACGCGTAAACGTTGCGCCAGCCATCGCATAAACCCCTGGCCAAAAATTTCGCTCGTGCCCACCGCGAACGCGTCGTGGAAAATTCGCCACGGCAAAGCTGACGCCAGCAGTAAAGGATCCAGATAGCTTTGGTGGTTCGAGCAGAGCAAATACGGCCCCTCATCCGGGAGGTTCTCCAGTCCGCGAACTTTGAATGCGAGCCGGTCGAGCGAAAACATATAAAGAAACCGCGAAATCACAAAGAACAAACTCTCAGCCGCCCACTCGTGTTGCGCCAGCGCTAAAACATCTGGATCCGTCGTCGGCTCGGCAAAAATCGTCGACCACGCCGGCGCCATCGACTTCCGTCCAGCGCCTTCACCTCGACGCTCGCTCTCGAGCACCGCGTCCACCAGATCGCGCACCGTGTAAATTTCCGCCAGTAGCGCCTCCGGAACCTCGCCTCCCACCTGCTGTTCGAGGGCCGTCAGAAGTTCCACGCGCTGCATCGAATCGAGGCCAAGGTCGAGTTCCAAATTGTGCCCCGGCCTGATTTCCTCGATGTCATTCCGAGCCGCCTCTTTCACAACCGCTAGCGCGCGCCCCACGTCTTCGCGCTCCAGCCAGGCGCGCTCCTCTTCAGTCAGAGGCTTCTCAATGCCGACCTCCGCATCGCCTTGGCCGCGGCTTCGCAGTTCCCGCACGCGTTTTTCGATCTCGAACCGTTTGAGCTTGCGCGTCGTAGTGCGTGGAAGATCTTCCTGCCAAACGTCGTAGCTGCCCAGTCTCTTGGTCGATGCGATCTTGTGCGACAACGCCTCAATGTCGAACCGTATGGCTTCTTTCGTATTCACAATCTTCTTCGCCCGCAGCAACTCGAAATTGGGAACGATCACGCCATACAGCCGCTCCGAAGTCGCATCCCCGGGCCGCTCCTCCATGGCCATCACGCAAATTTCCTTCACCAGCGGAGATTGCAGATAATGTGCTTCGATCTCCTCGGGATAAATATTCTTTCCATTCGCGAGCACGATCACTTCCTTGCGCCGGCCGGTGATGAAAAGGTTTCCCGCTGAATCGAAATAACCTAAATCGCCCGTGTAAAACCAGCCCTCGCGCAAAACCTCAGCCGTCGCATCCGCGCGATTCCAATAGCCACGCATCACGATCGCGCCGCGAATTGCAATCTCGCCCGCGCGGGGCCCGTCTTCGTCCGCCACCTCTTCATTCACAACGCGCGCTTCGACCCCCGGCAGCGGCGGTCCCACTGACCCAAAAACGATCTTGCCCGGACGGCTAAGAAAAGCTCCGCCAGTCGTTTCCGTCAACCCATAAGCATTGAGCACGTCGATCCCGAATGAATAAAAATCCCTTTGAACTTTGGCATCGAATCGAGACCCGCCTGTCACCAGATACCGCATCCGCGCGCCAAAGGTGGCGTGAATCGACCCGAACAATACCTTCCCGGCGTTGATCCCCATCTTCCGCAGTCCCCGGTTCAACGCCATCAACGCGCGCACCATGCGTACAGCAAACTTTCCCCGTTTGTCGATCTCCTTGAAAATCTTTTCGTGGATCAGGTAGAAAAACTGTGGCACGACCGCGAAAGCTGTAATGTCGCGCTCCTGCAAAGCCCGCAACAGTTCGGTCGTGTTCAATGTCTCCAGGTACACCACGCGCGCTCCATTGAAGAGCGGCAAAAACAAATTCGCCATCTGCGCCAGCACGTGAAACATCGGCAGAATCCCGAGCAGCGCATCCGTCGGACCAATCGTAACGACGCCAAAAACAGAGTTCGCCTCGCTGACCAGGTTGGCATGCGTCAGCATCACACCCTTCGGATCCGCTGTCGTGCCTGATGTGTAAAGAAGAGCCGCGAGATCGTCCTCTCGCGGAGTTACCGGTTCAAACCCGACACCCCCCGCCGCAAAAATCGAATCCAGATCGCCTGCAAACCGAATCCGGAACGGAGCCGGACCCTGCTCCCCAAGTTCGGAATGAGCTTCGACGTGATCTGCAATTCCAGTCTCGGACGGTATTCCCGCCGTCCGTCCGCCGAGGCCAGCTTCGCCCCCACCAAGCGCGGCCAGGACTTCGTCCGCCGCCGACGTCATCACCATTCCAACATCGGTTCGTTCCACCGCTTCTAAAGCCACACCGAGGTGTTGGGCGTCGCAAAAAAGCAGAGACGCTTCGCTGTCGAGCAAGAGCTTCCGCACCTGATCCCCATGAAAAGCCGTGTCCAGAGGCACCGCCACTCGTCCTGACGAGATAATCCCCAGGTAGGCTGCGACCCAGCGCGGATGGTTCGCCGCCAGAATCGCAACTCTCGCGTCTGGCGGTACACGGCCCGACAGCCATTTCCCGACGCTCTCCGCCATATGCGAAAGCTCGGCAAATGTCACCCACTCGACGGTCTGCGCCCGCTGAATCTCAAGCGCAATATTGTTGGGGAACTTCCGGGCGGATTCCAGAAAGCGATGGTAGAACGTGGCCATGGGTCGGAGGTGAATATACTTATACTAAAGAGAGCCCGCGAAAACTAGGGAACGCGCCTTACCGAGCCAATCGCGTTCCTCGCGCATCCAATATGCTAGGCTCTTAGTATCCTCCGGACGTGTGTCCGCCCAAGGAATCTGCATTTGATCAACGAATTTTTTGGCAAGATTTTTGGTACCAGGAACGAGCGCGAGATCAAGCGCCTCCGGCCCCGCGTAGCCGCCATTAATGCGCTCGAGCCGGAGATGCAAAAACTCTCCGACAACGAGCTCCGCGCCAAAACCGACGAGTTCCGCGCTCGCATTCAGACGCGGTTGAACTCGAACCCGAACTCCTCCGAAGTAGTTTCTGCCGAAGGCGGCCCCAACAATTCGGAAGTCGTCGAAGTCGACTTCGACCGCCAGAAAGAGATCGATGCCGAACGCCTCCGCGTGCTCGGACAGGTTCTCGACGAAGTCCTCGAAGAAGCCTTCGCTGTTGCCCGCGAGGCCAGCCGCCGGGTCCTCAACATGCGCCACTTTGATGTGCAGTTGATCGGCGGCATGGTTCTGCACGAAGGCAAGATCGCCGAGATGAAGACCGGCGAAGGCAAAACACTCGTCGCCACGCTTCCTGTTTATCTCAATGCCCTCAGCGGACGCGGCGTGCACGTGGTCACGGTCAACGACTACCTGGCCAAACGCGATTCCGAGTGGATGGGCAAACTCTACAGTTTTCTCGGCCTGAGCGTCGGCGTCATCGTTCATGACCTCGATGACGAAGAACGCCGTGCCGCGTATGCCGCCGACGTCACTTACGGTACCAATAACGAATTCGGATTCGACTACTTGCGCGACAACATGAAGTTCGATCTGCGCGACTGCGTGCAGCGGATGCACAACTTTGCCATCGTCGACGAAGTCGATTCCATCCTCATCGACGAAGCCCGTACCCCGCTCATCATCTCGGGTGCCAGCGAGGAGTCGACCGACAAGTATTACCGGGTGAATCGCATCATCCCTAAGCTCGAACTCGGAGAAGAAATCGATACCGCCCCCGGCGAGCCGAAGATATACACCAAAGATTTCGTTGTCGACGAAAAGCACCGCAATATCACTGTTACCGACGAAGGCTGGGAAAAGGTCGAGAAGTTGCTCGGTATAGGCAATGTCGCCGACCCCGAAAACTGGGCGCTCAAGCATCACGT
>JBAWAI010000083.1:0-2266 GCA_049589215.1 Terriglobales bacterium
ATGAAGAATCGTGAACAGACCCACCAGCGTTCCGCCGATATAAATAAATGTCTGCACCACGTCCGTCCAGATCACCGCGGCCAGCCCGCCCTCGAACGTGTAGATCAAAGTCAGCAGCGTGATAATCGCGATAGAAGTGATCTCGCCCGTGCCGAGCGCGATCGAAACAACGATCGATACCGCATACACGCGCACGCCCTCCGCGGCCGCTCGCGTCAGCAGAAAAAGACCTGCCGTAACGCCCCGCAGCGTCGGCCCGAATCGCCGCTCAATCAACTGGTACGCCGTGTAGAGATCGCCGCGAAAATATTGCGGCAGCAGCACAAAGCTGATGATCACTCGCCCAATCACGTAGCCCATCACCACTTGCAAAAACGTCAGGTTCGAATCGTAAGCAAGACCGGGAATACTGATGATCGTCAGCGTGCTGGTTTCGGCCGCAACAATTGATAGCGAAATCGCCCACCACGGAATATCGCGATCGGCGAGAAAATAATCGCGCATCGTTCGCTGCTTCTTGCGGAAGCGCAAACCAAACAATGTGATTCCGGCAAGGTACGCCGCGATAATCACGAGATCCAGCCGATTCAATCCCAACGCGAGTTCCTTTTGACACAAGAGCCGACGGTAGACGTAGAGACGCGACCAGCGGCGTCTCTGCATCTGCACTGAATTGTCGAGCATTGCACAGCCATGTTCCACGCCTAAACTCCACCCGAACCTGTGTTAGAACTACCGCGATGGGTTTCTATCTCGGAATCGACGGCGGCGGCACCAAAACGCGTTGCGTTCTCGGCAGCGAAACCGCTGTGCTAGCGACGGCGGTCTCCGGCGGAAGCAATATAATCCGCCTCGGCGAGGCGCAGGCGCGCGCATCTCTTCATGCCGCAGTGCGGCAGGTTTGCGTGGCGGCAAACATTTCTGCTGATCGGATCGATGCAGTCTGCATGGGCGCCGCCGGCGCAGCGCGGCCTGAAGTCGCGGCGCAACTGCGAGGCATTTTCGCGGAGCTTGATCCGCACTCCGCCGCCCGCATCGAGATCGTTGGCGATTCAGTCATCGCATTGCAAGCGGCTTTTCGCTCCGGCCCGGGCGTGATCGCGATCGCCGGCACCGGTTCGATTGTCTACGGGCGCGATGCATCGGGACAAACGAATCGCGCCGGTGGATGGGGTTTCGCAGTCTCCGACGAAGGCTCAGGCCACTGGATCGGCCGCAATGCAATTTCAGCGCTGCTGCGCGCCCGCGACGAGGGGCGCGATACCGCGCTCACAGCGCTCGTTCTGGACGCCTGGAAACTCGACGGTCTTGACGCCCTCATTCAGCGCGCGAATGCGACTCCTCCGCCGGAGTTTCCACGCCTGTTTCCAGTCGTTGTGGATGCGGCGGAAGACGGTGACGCGACTGCACGCGAATTATTGGCGCGCGCCGGGCATGAACTCGCTGCCCTTGCCGCAATCGTTCTTCGTCGCCTCGCGCCCGAGTCCCCGTATCTGCCGGTGGCTATGACAGGCAGCGTCTTCCGCCGCTCGCCAGAGGTGTGCCGGGTATTCAACCGTCGACTCGACGAGATGTTTCCTGGCATCAGGCTGCTAGATGATGTTGTCGATCCGGTGATGGGAGCGCTGACATTAGCCCGCGCCGCGGCCGGCGCAAAGGCGGAGTAGTTGATAAGCAGAGCAGTTGATCATGCCGGCTTTGTCGTATTCATGCCGGCTTTATCGCAGAGACGCGGTCTGCCGCGTCTCGTTCGCGATCACCATGATTCAGGCCGGCGACGTAGCTTTATAAACGAACATGTAGCGTTATGAACGAAGATAACGAACACAACGAGCCACCACATTCGATACCTGAAACGGCCATCCCCCCGGCCGAGGCACCGCACAGCCCCGCGCACGACGACCTGCTGCGCGCCGCGGCCGAGCCCATGCTCAGCGGCGATCAAGCTTTGGCTTTGCTGGCTCGCGCCGATCTTCCGGGAGAAGTGATCGAGCAGTTGGCCAAGAATCGTTCCGCGCTCAAATTGCGAAAAGTAAAGATCGCGCTCGCCTGTCATCCGCATACGCCGCGCCACGTTTCGGTGCCGCTGATCCGCCAGTTCTACACATTCGATCTGATGAAAGTTGCGCTCTCGCCCGCCGTGCCGGCCGACCTGAAACTGAGCGCCGACCAGAACTTGATCGCGCGCTTAAAGACGATCACGCTCGGCGAACGCCTGACGCTGGCTCGGCGGGCATCGGGACGAGTTGCCGGCGCTCTACTGCTC
>JBAWAI010000084.1:0-5318 GCA_049589215.1 Terriglobales bacterium
GTGAAACGGTGGTTAAAACGATCGCCCAGTACGCGCCGAACCTGCCGCAAACGATTTTGCGCCACCAGATCATCACGCCCAAGGATCTCGAAGAAACGTACGGCCTCACCGGCGGACAGATTTTCCACGGCGAGCTCGCGCTCGATCAGTTCTTCACCATGCGTCCGCTGCTCGATTGGGCACGCTACAAAACGCCAATCGAGCAAATATTCTTATGCGGCAGCGGCACCCATCCCGGCACGGGCCTGACTGGAGGCTCCGGCGCGAACGCCGCCCGCGAGATTATCAAAGCGCTGAAAAAATAGCGGGCGAGGTTTCCCTGTGAGCCTCAGTGTCCTCTGCGGTTCGCGCCTTTTGCCGAAGCCACCACGGAACACGCGGAAAAGCTACACTTTGGACAATGCACAATTCCGCCATTCTTCTCGTCTCCTGTCCCGATCGCAAAGGCGTCGTCGCTTCGATCGCCGATTTCATCTTTCGCCACAACGGCAACATCCTGTCCAATGACGAGCACGCCGATGAACAATCAAATCTCTTTCTCACCCGCGTCGAATTCGATCTCGAAGGCCTGTCTTTCGATTTCTCCGAATTCACCGAACGATTTTCTCCCATGGCCCGCGACTACAAGATGGACTGGCGCATCGCCCGCTCCTCCGACCGTCACCGCATCGCGATCTTTGTCTCCAAATATGACCACTGTCTTCAGGATCTGCTCTACCGTTACCAGAGCGGCGAACTGCAATGCGACATCCCGCTGATCATCTCGAATCACCCAGACAGCCGGCGTATGGCCGACTTTCACCGCATCCCATATTTCTATCTGCCCGTCACCAAAGAAAATAAGCGCGAAGTCGAGGAGAAACAACTCGCTCTTATTCGCGAGCACAAGTGCAATCTGGTAGTGCTGGCGCGCTACATGCAAGTGCTATCCAACGACTTCATTTCCGCCCTGGGCCCGCAGAAAGTCATCAACATTCATCATTCGTTTCTGCCCGCGTTTGTCGGCTCCAAGCCTTACCATCAGGCTTTTCAACGCGGCGTTAAGCTGATCGGTGCAACCTCGCATTACGTCACGGAGGTGCTTGATGATGGCCCCATCATCGAACAGGACGTCGTCCGCATCTATCACCGCGACGCCGTCGACGACCTCATCCAGAAGGGCCGCGATATCGAAAAAATCGTGCTGTCGCGTGCCGTCCGCTGGCACGTCGAAAATCGCGTACTCCTCTACGGAAATAAGACCGTCGTTTTCCAGTAGGCGGCGGCCTCGTAACTCCCGGCGAGTATCTACTGTGACCTCGGTAACTGCCTAACCAATTGCGCCGGCCGTCGCTTTCGGTTTTACTTATTAAGAAGTTCCCTGTCACATTGGCTTCACCATCTCAAAGGAGATGATTTTGGTTGAGGATCCCAACTGGGAGCTTGCTCTTCTAGCCACTGTTCAGGCTTTCTACCAGCGGCTGCTGAGCGAACAGCTTGGCGGAGAAATTCCCACCTCCGCAGATCTCGCTCCCGATGTCATCGGCCACGCAGACGACGTGCGTGCCACGCTGGGGAAGATGCACCTGTGGGTCAAGCTCCTCGACATGGCCATTTCTCCCGCCATGCTGCGTGTGGGAATGAAGCCGGATCTAGACGCCGAGGTGGCTGAGGCTCTGCTGCGCTACTTTGCCCGCCATCGCGACGACTGCGCGTCCAACCGCGACAAGACTGACCTCGTTGCAACTTTCCTCTACCGTCATCCCCGCGTGCCTGGGCAGTGGGAGCGTCGCGGCTACGGCCTCGATGGCTCCATCCCGCTCTCGCCGCTTGAAATCGCGCTGCTTGAGATTCTCTCCGAGTCCGACGTGCCCGCGCTTCCCGAAGAACACTCGCAACTGCTGCGCGAGTTTGGCCCGCTGCTCGACCAGGCAAACCGCTTTCAGGATTTCAACACGCTCATGGACTCGGGCATTATTTCCCGCGTTCGCGATCTGAAGACGTCTCTCGGAGATTCGATCTATCATCCGGGAGTCCTGGCGACACTCGCTCCGTATAATGCGGCTTTCGGCCGCCGATTCGACATCCTGTTTTCGACCGCGGCTCGCGAGATCAGGGATTTCTCCCGGCGTCTCGAAGAGCTTGGCGGCAGCATTCTGACCACGATTGATGGCTTCGAAGTCACCGTCGATCATGTCGCCGCTTTGAACGAGGAGGCATTGCTGCAAATCGATTATGCGGCTGCTCTGGAAAAATTCCGCCGCTTTGCGCATTTGAAAAGAGAACTGGAGCGCCGCCCACCCATCCGCCGCCTGCCGCCTGTGTTTCCAGCACAAGCCGCCCCAGCAAGTCGGGGCGCCGGGAATGGCACAGCCGCTGCTCCCGCTCGCGGACCAAAATATGTGCCCGCCGCGGTTACTCCGCAGGCGCTGTCGACGGAGCAAGCCAAGCTTCAAAGGGTGGAAGAATCGATACGTGTTTTTGTGCGCGTCGCCGATCCCAAGTTTCGCCAGATCGTCCCCATGCGCTATTTCAACCTGATGCTCAGCCCCACGGAAATCGACGCCTGTACCGCCGACTTTCTCGAACAATCAAGCCCTCGGGCCGATGTGGCGCGCGCCGTTCTCCGTTTGGTCGCTATGTCCGCGCGCATGATGACCGAAATTGAGGAACTAAAGCGGTCGCCGCGCATGAGCACGCTCTGGAAGCTCCACGCCGATTCGCTGACCGTGCTGCTCGATATGGCAAAACAGGTTCCACATGGAGTCGCCAGTCTCACTCCCACCCCCAATCGCTGGACGGCGGTTCGGGAGCAAGAAGGTTCGATCGCCCTAACGCTCGATAAACTGCGGGCACGCGCCAGAGAAGCTGAAAAAGTTCTGGTCGCACTCTAAGAACTCAGACGCCGCTCGGCGCTGGCTGAGGCTCGGTGCATCGCGGCGTAGGCCCGCCGAGAGCCCCTAGGGATTCTCTACCTTAACCGCTATTACGTCGCCAAGCCTCCGGAAATCGGAAGTGTCCCACGTTAATATGCGGGTCGCCCCTGCCTTAAGGGCACACCAGCCTAGTAAAGCATCGTAAATCGTGCCACCGACGATGCCTCCTGCTGCCGCCGATCGAATTGCCCTCCGATATTCGCGCGCGTCGAGCCACACGATGTCCAAATGTTGTTCGACTGATTCGAGCACCAGCAATGCCTCATCGGCGCGCAGGCGTACTTTCCCCGGCAACCTCGTGAGCGTCGAGTAAAGCTCCGCAAGAGTGTGGGCAGCGCAACAGGCGGTGCTGCGATCGGCATTGCTGAAGACAGCCAGGCTACGTTCGTGATGTTCGTGACTTTCGACGGAGGCGGCAACTAATACCGAAGTGTCGAAGAAGAATTTCATCGTTTCTTGCCCAACCCCGCTGGCTCTCTGCCTTTACGTATGCTTTGGATTGTTTCACGCACCGCGGACGCTTTTAGAGGCGCCCCGCCGCTGAAGACCCAGACGCCTTTCTTCTTGCGCATCAACCCGTTTCCGCGCACTGGACGCAAAATAACGTGATCTTCAAACGATTCCATCTCCAACGACTCTCCTGGTTCGAGTTGCAACTGCTCACGAACTGGTTTGGGAAGGACCAGACGTCCCGCCCGGTCGATGCTAAGCGTGGCATTCATAATGGCACTGAGTATACCATCATACATGCCATTACACATGCCATTACAAGAGCGCTCATTGGATACCTGGCGATTGCCGTTCCCCAAAAAGCAAAAAGGACAAGCAATAGGCTCGTCCCTCTGACTGTGTCTTAAAAACGCCGCCTAGTGAATGTCGAACTGCTCCTGATGCAGCGCCGGATCCGACTTCACAATAATCGTCTTCTTCGTCAGCTCTTCCATTTCGTTCAGCAGCCGCGCATTGGTTGCCTTTAGCGCCTTCGCAACCTCCGGATTCACCCGGAGCATCACGTCGCTGTGTTCGAGGTGCTGTGAAATCTTTCGCATTTCCACGTAAATTTCATTGCAGACCGTATTCACCGCCTTCACAAAGCCAGTCGCCTGGCAATACGGGCACGGCGATCCGATGGTGCGCTCAAGCGATTGTTTGACGCGCTTGCGCGTAATCGCCACCAGGCCGAAATCGTTGAACTGCAGCACCTTTGATGGCGCCCGATCCGCGCGCAGCGCCTCTTCCAGCGCCTGCATCACCTTCTGCCGGTTGCGCCGCTCATCCATGTCGATGAAGTCGATGATGATGATCCCGCCCAGGTCGCGCAGCCGAATCTGGCGCACAATCTCGCGGATCGCATCCACATTCGTCTTCACAATCGTGTCTTCCAGGCGCGAGGTCTTGCCCACATACTTGCCGGTGTTCACATCGATCGCGACCAGAGCCTCAGTCTGGTTGATCACAATATAGCCGCCGCTCTTCAGCCAGACTTTCGACTTCAAAGCCTTGTTGAGTTCTTCATTCAAGCCAAACTGCTCATAAAGCGGAGTCTCTTTCGTGTAGAGCTTGACCCGCTTGACCAGCGCCGGCTGAAACCGGTTGGCAAAACGCAGGATGCGCTCATACTCAGATTCTGTATCAACCCAGATTACTGAAAAGTCCGAGCTCACCTGATCGCGCAACACACGCTCCACCACGTTCAAATCGTGATAGATCAACGCCGGAGACTTGCTGCTCTCCGAACGCGACTTGATTTCATTCCACAGATTTTTCAGGAAGCGAATATCCGCGCGCAGCTCCTCGTCGCTCGCGCCCGCCGCTGCGGTGCGTACGATAAAGCCGCCGCCGCCATTTTCCCGCTCGCTCTGAATGATGTGCTTCAGCCGCTGCCGTTCGTCTTCCGAATTGATTTTGCGCGACACTCCGGTATGGTTCACCGTCGGCATGAAGACCAGAAACCGCCCCGGCAGCGCGATGTGGCTCGTGATGCGTGCGCCTTTTTTGCCGATCGGCTCCTTCGCAATCTGTACGAGGATTTCCTGCCCTTCTTTCAACAGTTCGCTGATCTGCGGCACCACCTGGTTCTCGCGACTGCGGAAGCGTCTCCGCTGTCCGCGCCGTCCTCCCCGCCGCCGGTCAGGGTCGTTGCTGCGCTCGAAACCGCGACGTTGCGTCCGTTGTAGCAATCCGGCCTCGGGCGCAGCAGCACGCACTTGAGCGCTGGCATCGACTGTGCCATCGCCGATCGCTTCCGCCTCGAGCAGCGCTTCGGCCTCCGCCTGCGCCTCTTCCAGTTCCAACTCCTCAGCCTCGCGCTCTTCCGCTTCCAGAACCGCTTCGGGCACTTCGCCATTCTCGCCCGCCTCGGCCGATCCAGCCCCAGCAGCGCTCGTCTCCCCAGCCACGGCT
>JBAWAI010000085.1:0-8152 GCA_049589215.1 Terriglobales bacterium
CGCTAAGATCGTCTCCTGCACGCGTCGCGCCACTGCCTGTATCTGTTGTTCGATCGTCTGCTCCGGCGAAAATGCAATGTCTTCCACTGGCTCCGCCGTCAGCTTCACCTTGCCCGACGCCGCGAGATGCGGCACCGTCTTCAACTGCTCTTCAATGCGATACATCATGATCCCAACCCGCACAATGTCGGTTGAAGCAACCACATAAATCGTGTCTGTAAATCCGCTGCTGGCCATGGGCGGCAGCACCAGATCCTTATCCACGTAAACGCAGTTACGCACCACCTCCAGCGCCTGCTGACAGGTCTCTTTCCAGTTGCCCAATGGCGGCGTCGTCAACGGTTTCAGCACGGCCCGCACCAGAACGAAGGAAGGCCGCAGCTTTCCCTTATCGGTTATCACTGGCCCAATCAGCCGCTCCAGCGAATAGACCGGAAGGTGAAACGAGAACGCGCTTCCGTTGCCGGGGTCGCTCGCGGCCCAAATTCGGCCGCCATGCATCGAAATGATTTCCTTCGTGATGTAAAGTCCAAGGCCGAGCCCGGTGCGATTGCCATCCACGCCGTCTCCGTCCTGGAACATCCGTTCAAAAATCCGCGGCAGTGCCTGCGCGCTAATCCCCCGTCCTGTATCCATCACTGAGAGGTACACCGCGCTTGGATCGGTCTCCACCATGCAGGCCTTCACCGAAACCGATCCCTCCTCGGGCGTGAACTTGATCCCGTTGTCGATGAGGTTGATCAACACCTCCAGTATCCGGTCGGGATCGGCATAAACCAGCGGAATCGCCGGATCGATCGACGCTTCGAGCTTTATTTTTTTCTGATCGGCTGACACCTTCATCATCGACAGCGCCTGCCCGATCAACTCTTCGATCGAAATGCAGCGCGGCTCGATGCGCATCTTTCCACTCTCCGCGCGCGTCGCCTCCAGTAGATCGCGGATCATGCCATGCAACTGCCCGACGCTCTTCAGCACTGTCAGCAAGTGTTCGCTTTGCTCCGGCGAAACCGGCCCCGCCAGTCCGTCCAGCACCAGCGACACATACTGGTGAATACACGTCAGCGGAGTGCGCAACTCATGCGATACATGCGACAGGAATAAATTCTTGAATTCCAGCTGCTGCTTGCGCGTCATTTCGAGCGCGCGTAAAAGCCCCTGCCGTTCAATTGCGTACCGTACCGCCCGCTCCAGATGCTTGCTCGTGAGTTCGTTCTTGATCAGATAATCCTGCACGCCGTGGTGCACGGCCTTCATGGCCAGCTTCTCGTCATCCTGCCCGGAGAGAATCACGATCGGGACGTTCGGCGCTTTTTCGAGCACGCGCCGAAATGTCTCGGCGCCGTGACTGTCCGGCAAATCCAGATCCAAGAGCACCAGCGCCGGCGTCTTCTTGGCCAGCGATTTCAGCGCATCCGAAAGCCGGCCTACGCAGTCAACCCTCACCGGGGGATCGGTCTCGACCAGGCGCAACCGGACCAGATCCGCATCCCCGGGATTATCTTCAACCAGCAGAACCTCGGCAGGCGATTCCGTCATTTTTCCCTCCACAAGTCACAACGATCCAAATAAGAATCCATTTGCTAATACCACACGGCAGAAAAGCGTCTTCCGTTTTCACCGGACGCTCAACTCATTCGCGTTTTTGCGAACGAACAATCACGGGGAGGTCGCGCCCTGTGCGCGCAACTCCGCCGCGCACGAGCACTGAATCTTCTATCGGTGAGTTCAGCGTCAGACTTCACGCCGAAAGGCGAGACGCCCTTCTCGGAGGGACAGGCAGGGACGTATCCCTACAGCCGTGTACGAACGGCTAAATAAACATGTTGCTATTTGTCGTTGCTATTTGTCTTGGGGATCGCAGCTTTTACTTCTTGTACACCGTCGGCAACGGCCCTTTTTCCAGCGTCTGCCGGTCCCAGATCATGTCTTCGCGCGTGTAGTTCGCCAGCTCAAAATCCTGCGTCAGTTCCAGCGCGTCCGTCGGACACGCGTCTTCGCACAGCCCGCAGAACATGCATCGGCTGAGATCGTAGGTGAAATTAGTGAGTTCTTTGCGGCGCGTCTTCTCATTGCGCTCGCTGGTAACGACGATCAGGTGCTCGGGACACGCCAGCGCGCACAGGTCACACGAAATGCACAAACTTTCGTCCGTATCCGGATTCACATTGAGGCGCGGCGCTCCCCGATAACGCTCCGCCACCTGAGGCCGTTCCAGCGGATACTGTTCGGTATAAATCTCTTTGGGATGCTGGTACCGGAACGTCACGCCCAGTCCCTGCATCAGGTCCACCAGAAAGACTTTTCGCAAGATCTCGTTCAGGCCCATAACCCGGATAGCATACCACGGGCCAGCTAACCACAGGTGCGCGACCGCGGCTCGCTCCATCCGCGAAAAAAAAGTGGGGACGGGCTTGCGCCCATCCCCGAAAGGTTTACTGCTTGGTTGGAGACGCGGAGACTACGGATTTACCTGCTGCTGAATAGCTTCATAACTGTTCGGAAGATAGTTGGTGTCGCCCACATATTTGACAACCACCATGTGCGGGCCTGACGGAATCGCCGACGTCGTAAGCTGCGCAACCCCGCCGCTTAGCGGCACCGATCCATACACCACTCCGTTCACCGTGAAAGTCACCAGTTCGCCATCTGGAGGCGGACCAGCGATCGACGTCACGTTAGCCGTGAACGTAACCGCCTGTCCCACGATAGACGGGTTCTGCGAAGAAGTCAGCGTGGCATACATTTTAGGAGAAAGCAGTTCGAGTCCTTTGTTGCTCGACATGGCAACCACTCCAAAGTCGTTGACCTGCACCGAATATGGTTGAAGCCCCTTGGCAAGGCCCGCCAGAACGGTCAAGTCCTGTATGCCGCCGGTCGGCGTCCACAGAAACGCATGGACCACGCCGGTGGTGGCGCTCGTCAGCGAGGTGCCGACCACCCATCCATTCTTGTTAATCGAGTACGCGCGGCTCGAGGCGCCGCCGAGCGTGCCGAGATCCGTCGCTGCGCCACCCGCTGCCCACATAAATGCGTGTTGGTACCCGCCGTGGTTCGTCGCCTGTCCCACGATCGTGCTCGCATCGTTCACCGCAAATGCCAGCGTGCCGGAAGCGCCAAAGCTCTGAAAGCCGCCGTCCGCCGTCCATGAAAACGCGTTCGCTGTGCGGCTGCCATTCGCGAAGTAGTAACCGACCACCTCATTCGAAGAGTTGATGCCCGTGGCCGTCGCGCCCCCGATGCTGGTCAGATCGGTCGTCAGATCCTGCATGCCGCTGCCTGCGGTCCAAAGAAAGGCATGCTGCTCATCGGCTCCGTTATAAGAGAAGCCCACCACCGCGCCCGAGTCGTTGATTCCGGTAGCCACGCTCATCCCGCTGCCAAGCGAACCGAGCCATTCGATCCCATGGCCGGGCTGATAGACAAAAGCTTCCGACAGGCCCGAGCTGTTCCCCGCGCCCGCCACCACGCCAGAATTATTGATCGCAGCGCCCGTGCTATTTGAGCTGTTCATTCCAATACTGCTGAAACCGGTAGTGCGGTTCCAGATAGACACCTCCGGCGAAGTCGTAGTCCCGGCATTGGCCAGCGCCTGGCTCGAGTTATTGAGCGCCGTCGTCGAATTTCCATTGGCGTTCGTTGCTTTAATTTCGTTGAACGACACCTGCCCAAAACCGAAGACTGAAAGCGATAAGGCGAACGACGCAGCCATCGCAATTTTCTGAATGTTTTTCACGTCGATTAATCTCCCCGGCGACGCGTCCCGCGAATCGGCGCCACCCACCCTGCCAGGGAGCAAGCCGGGTGCCGTTTCGGACCTCCAGTTCCAATCCAAGAATTGATGCTAATCCATTGATACATAGCCCCTTATGTAGACATGACAATAAGTGTCATTTGCCGAGTTTCCCCGCTGCATTTTCCCTCCGGCCTTGGAAGTGGAAGATAAATTCCACTTCTGCAAGGGTAATCACACTACGGTTTCGCTACACTCTTCTTTGATTTTGTGGCAACAAAATCTTTGCGGCGACAACCGCTGACAGGACTCGAATCTGCCCTTGTCCAACGAACTCAACTCCCGCGAACTCAACTCCCCCCAACTCAACACCGACGAACTCTGGATGGAGGAGGCTCTGCGCTCGGCCCAGCGCGCATTCGAGGCTGGCGAAGTCCCCGTGGGAGCCATCGTCGTGCACGGCGATCGCATCGTCGGGCGCGGCTGGAATCGCAACCTCACCGACCACGACCCGACCGCTCACGCCGAAATCGTTGCCCTCCGCGAAGCCGGTGAGAACCTCGGTAACCACCGTCTCGGCGACTGCGAGCTCTTTGCTACAATTGAGCCGTGCGCCATGTGTGCGGGCGCGCTCATTCACGCCCGCATCCGCCGCCTCGTATACGGCGCGGACGACCCCAAGGCCGGAGCAGTCCATTCCGTCCTAGCGGTCATCAATCACTCCAGCCTGAACCACCAGATGGCGGTCCAAGGCGGAGTGCTGGCCGGCAGGTCGGCAGACATGTTGCAGGAGTTCTTTAGAAAAAGAAGGTAGCCGTCAGTCGTGGGTCGTCAGGCGAAAAGAACAAGGCCTGAGCGGGGTAGGTTTTACTGACAACTGATAGCTGCATTCCGGAGAGGTGCGTGAGCGGTTGAAACGATCCGCCTCGAAAGCGGACATACCTTAACGGGTATCGTGGGTTCAAATCCCACCCTCTCCGCCAGATTTTCCAAGCACTTCGATCTCGAGTCCCACAGGCAGGTTAACTTGGCTCATCAACCCGAAGCCCCGTTCGAGAGCCTTGAAAGCGCGCACGAATTCGTTCGCCTTCTGCTCGAAACAACCGCCGATGCCAAGAAAGAATTAGCAGCTGACATCATCGCCGCAGAAACCAGACCCGACCGCCGTATCGAGGCGCTCAGGCTCGTGCAATATAAGCTCGAAAAGCTCGACACTCACCTTCAATCCAGCAGCCGCCTCTTGAATGACCTCAGAACGCTCCGCCGCCTGCTCCTCGAAGAAAGAGCCGCAGTGCTGAAGCGCACCGGAACCGAAGGATAGAAATTTAGAGATAGGTTTTGCCGATAAAGATTTGGTTTTCGCCGCCCGCGAGAATACTCTAGGCCCGCAACTTCTCGGCAAACTTCTTTTCCAGCTTCGCCAGCTTGGGAGAGATCACAAACATGCAGTAAGGCTGCCGCGAGTTCTCATTGTAGTAATTCTGGTGATAGCCCTCGGCCGAATAAAACGTCGACGTCGGCTCAACCGCCGTCACAATCGGCTCCGAAAACTCTTTTGCCGCCGTCATCTCGGCAATCACATCCTCAGCAATGCGCTGCTGCTCCTCGTCGGCATAGAAAATCACCGACCGGTATTGCTCCCCCGCATCGTTGCCCTGTCGGTTGAGCGTAGTCGGATCGTGCACCGCAAAAAACACATCCAGCAACTCCCGATAGCTGATCTGATCGGGATCGAAGTGCACGCGCACAACTTCAACGTGCCCCGAGTCGCCGCCGCAAACCTGCTGGTAAGTAGGCTTGTCAACATGTCCGCCCATGTACCCCGACTCGACATGACCGACGCCCGTCAGCCGCTGAAACACAGCTTCAATGCACCAGAAACATCCGCCGCCAAACGTTGCTATCTGCTCTTTTGCCATGCCCGTTAGATGCTCCCCGCCTACAGAAGTTCCGCCTCACTGCATTTCAAACGAGACCGCGTCACCATCCCCGTCCGGCCGGTCACGATAGTTGACTGCGACCTTCACGTTCTTCCAATCGCAGGAGAACCTGTCAGCGCCAATCAGCAGCACGTGTGCGCTGTCCTTAATGTGAACCTTCACTGACTTCGTCCCAGCCACCACCGTAACCACCGCCTGCGGAGCCGCCGAACAATCAATCGAGACCAGTCTGCCCTTTAGGAAGCGCATCGGCGGCCCCGGAGGCAACTCTACAACCTCCTCCTGCACGCTCGCGGCTTTACCCGGCTCGTCCGCTTTTGTCTCCGCTGCCCCGCCCGTTCCTTGATCGGCCCGCTCGCGCCGCCATTCCCCGGTCACCTCGTCGCGCACCTCGACGATCGCAGACCCCGAATTCGCCTGGTTGTTGACCGCAAGGTTGGCGCCTGCGTGATTCGCGGCTGCGTGGCTCTTGAAATTCAACGCCTGCTCGAGCGCCTGCCTCGCTTGAACCGAGACCTGCGGATTTCCGTTCTGCGCCAAATTCCTGAAGATCGCGATAGCATTATCAATTTTCTCATCAATCATGTATGCGTTCGCAAGATTGAAAAGATAACTCTGGTTTCGCGGCGAAAGCTCCAACGCTTTCTTCAAACTGACAATCGCCTTGTCACTCTCGCCTGAAAACGCCTGCGTATAGCCAAGCAGTGAATATGCATCCGCCAGATTCGGATCGAGCGATATTGCCGTCTCCAGCTCTTTCTTGATCTCCGTCCGCTTCTCCGCGTCCGGCGATCCCTCCTGGCTCAGCAGCATCGCGTAATAGCAGTGCACCCGTGGATCCTTGCTGTTATGCTGCACCGCTCTCCGCAAGTATTCGGCAGCATGCGTGTAATCCGACTGTTGCAGATACGCGAAGCCGACGCCACGCAATGCCGCCTCATTGTCGGCATCCGTCTTCAGCACCTCCTGAAACTCGCCGAGCGCCTTGTCCTTATAGTCCGGGCTATGCGCATGAATGTCAGCCGTCAACGCGTGCGCATCCGCCCCGCTCACCGGAGTAACGCCAAACTGCGCAGCCACAATGGCAGGCGGTGTCGCTATAGGAAAGTACCGGTATCGCCCCGCCGCGAGATACTGTCGCAAGGTCTTATCGAGTTGATCCGGTGTCATTCCAAGAGATGCCTGTAGCGCTTGATCTACCGTCTTCTTCTGGACCTGCAAGGTATCAAAATACACCGACAACTTCGGGATCAGATGGTTGTCATACAAGTAATGCACCAGCAGACTCGATTCAGCGTAGAAGGTATTGCGATGATCCCCGCTCTCGTTGTACGTCGAACTATTCAGTTGCACCCGCAACAGGTCCGCCGTCTTCATCATGCCCATCTGTTGCAGGATCAAATACGTGTCATTAGGAATCTTTCCGACCCGCGCCTCTTTGTTATCCACCTCGATGCTCGAAAAGTATTCCGCGAATCCCTCTTCAAACCACGGGTCTGTCTCAAATGAAAGATTGCCGTTCATCAACTGGTGCGCGTACTCATGAAAAACCACTGTCCACGGATCGTCGACCGACATGTCAAGCATGATGAAACTGCGGTCCTGCCCGCCCTGAAAAAGTCCGGCCACTTCCGTGGGCTTGCCTTTGAACAGCGGAGCCATCGGACGCAGCTCTTTCGAATTCCTGAAAGCCACAATCTGGAGAGGCACGGCCAGGTTCACGTTGGCCTTCGTCATCAGCGTGCCAAAGACGGACCGCATCTGCTCGAAGTGGAGCGCAATATCGCGTCCTTTTTTCTCTCCGGCATCGGTGATGACGGAAAAATTAGGCGACCTCACTTCAAGCCATTGCTGCTCGCCAGCAAAACACAGCACCGAGCAAAGAATCACACTCGCAACGGCAAGGCTGCGTTTTAAGGATCGCAAGGTTCGCAATGGCACGATTTGCGATAGCGTGGTTCGGAACGGCATATTCGCTCCCAAACCACGAGATGGTACTACCGTTTCAGAGGAATTCCCAGATTTTTCGCGGAGCATCGGAGACGGGCTAACGACCAGTTACTCGCTGGTTACAAAGAAACGTTAAACGAAATTGCTAAGAGTAGAGTCGATCAAGGCCGGCTCAGTCCGCAACGCCAGCTCACACCGACACGGTAAACGAACTCTCCGTCCGCGTCACCGGACGATACAGCGTGTCACGCTCCACCGGTTCGCGCCCGGCTTCTTTGATCAGGCGAATCAAATCCTGCCTTCGCAATCCCTGCGGAGTTGTCGCCCCCGCGTCGTGATAGATTTTCTCTTCAACCACGGTCCCGTCAATATCATCCGCTCCAAAGCGGAGCGAAATCTGCGCGATCTTCGGCGTCATCATCTGCCAGTACGATTTGATATGCGGAAAGTTATCCAGTACCAGCCGGCTCACCGCAATCTGCTTGATGTCGAGCATCCCGGTCGTGGTCGGCAAATGCTCCAGCGGAGT
>JBAWAI010000086.1:0-5693 GCA_049589215.1 Terriglobales bacterium
CGCATCGCCAGCTTCTTGGTCGGGAAGTCACTCTTTGTTCCGAGAACCTCCTTGCGGTTGATCCGCACCAGTTGGCCTTCGGAATTGATTACATCTTCCCTCCATCGGCCAACCCACTTCGATTTACGTTTACCTCTGAGCTGCACACTACCGCGTTGAAACCTTCGGCGCGCCATTTTCTCAAGTTCCTCTCTTGAAGAAAGTGCGCCGACGTTCGCCTGGTCCGAAACGATACCACAGGGTTGGGCGAGAAGTGCGGTAGTCCCGACGCGCGCCATGATTTCGAGTTTTGGCCGGCCTGTGATCACGCGATTGGTCAGTTGTCCGAACATAAGTTCGACGTTCGGTTAGCGCGACTCTAGAGTCCCTCCGTTTGGTTGTAAAGATTGAAAATTGTCCGAATTTTTCCGGCGGACAAAATTGAGGTGGGAAAGCATGGACTGTCGCACAGATTGCGTAGTTTCTAAATAGTTTTCCGGGGAGTTCCCGCGGAAGAATCAGCGATGGAGGGAGTCGCCTTCTTGTATTTTTCTTCTGCTCTCAATAAGCGTTTACGAACTGCACCTCGGAATCTGGGTTGATTCAACGCAGCTTGCCAGGTCTTGATCGCAGCTCTCGGATGTTGCTTATTGTGTTCAGCGACGGTTCGAGAGGCTGCTTTTTCCAGATTGTCCCGCAGGGGTAGATTTTGGTCGTCGAGCAAAACAGCAATTTTGAGGATTTCACTCGGCGGAAGATACTTTCCTGCGTAGCTCTTTCGTGCCTCTACCATCAACTTGCCAACCATCGCTTCGAACACGGAGAGGGGAGCCGACTGGGGGGGCGGCAACCCACTCCGGAGCTTATTCCCGCGCTCTCCCTGTACCGTCACCGATCCGTAATCGGGTTCCGCTTCAAGCCCTCTCTCGTTACTGATCGGTGGCTCATTTGTCTTTCGCGTGAGGAACGCTTTGGCGACAGCCCCCTCGCGGTAAACCTCTAAATCGCGCTGCAAGGTCTCTACCAGACCGCGAAAATGGCCGGAGGCTTTCTTCTCCGGGATTAGATCGAAGCGGGCAATGGCTGGAGGCAAGTCACCTAATTGCCATGCCCACTCCGGCACGGGCGCAGTCCCCCCAACAGTGTGCACATCGCCCAGCACCGCAAGATTTAACCAACAACATACGCAAGGTTGGGTCTTTTCGTAATCGACAGGTCATCGGTTCAAACCGCACACCGCCAAACATTTCGGACTAATCCCACCCATCTGCGTTCAGCCGACTCCTCGCCGATCGGATTCTTATCCCTCGCTGGAACCACTACCATCTCGATTTCTAGACTCTTTCCATCGATTAACTGCCACGCAGAGATTTCCCAGGATGGACCTCCTGCAACGATACACATGATCGGATTCTTACATCTTGCGCGTGCATGGCCAGCAATTTTCCGCAAGACTTGTAGATCCTTTCCGCTGGGGTGGACTGAACCCCTGGGGTGCGAGTGCCAGTCGCCAAGGTATTCGCAAAACGCCTCTCTCGGACTCATAAAATTCGGAGATCTCAGTATCTTGGAATTCGTAGTCGGGCTCGAACGTTACCCTGCCGTGTTTCGCCAGTGGACGAGGGCCAACCATTTGGGTAATGACGGCCTCGTTAGGATGGTCCCGGCGACCAAGGACGACTCCTCCCGTTTCGCGGGGAAACCGACCATCAGCTTCAGTAATAATGGAAGCGAGAACTGATTCGGGGAGAGAGATCAATCGTGTCGCTCCCGACACAAAGAGTGAGGTTTGAGAAAGAAAACTTCCCACCGAGGTGGAATGATGCGATCGCCTTCGCGAAGTGATAGCACGGCGACGTTCAGAAATACGTGTAAGATCTATGCTGTTTTTAGATCTAAGACTCCAGGGAGACCCCGGATGAAACCAGTCCTCACCGTACTCGCACTAGCGTTGCTTCTCACCGCCGCTTCTGCTCAGACTTTCAGCGTCTTCTACACCTTCGATTTTACCGACGGCAGCTCTCCCAACGGAGGTCTCATCCTCGACTCCGAAGGCAACCTCTACGGTACGACCCAATTTGGAGGATCGTCCAACCGGGGCGTCGTTTTCAAACTGAACCCCCAGGGACAACAGACTATTCTCTACAGCTTTACCGGCGAAAATGACGGTGGAATTCCCATTGGCAGGTTACTTGCCGATACCAAAGGAAACCTCTATGGAATTACTTCCTTGGGCGGTAATGCCAGCTGCAGTTGTGGGACGGTCTTCAAACTGGCGAAGAATGGAAAGTTGAAGGTACTGCACGCCTTCAAGGGCGGCACCGACGGTGCTCAGAATCAGGGCCAGGCCGAACTTGGTTTGGTCATGGTCAACGGAGATCTATATGGCAGCGCCAGCTTCGGCGGAGTCTCCGGCTGCGATGGCAGCCTCGGCTGCGGCGTTCTTTTCAAGGTCACGCCAGCTGGCAAGGAGACGGTGTTGTACAGCTTTACCGGACAGGCCGACGGAGCCTTCCCTCAGGATTTAATCGCCGACGCGGCGGGCAACATCTACGGCGCGACTGGCGGCAGCTACGCACCCGGCAATGGGGGAACTCTGTTCCAACTGGACACGGCCGGCACACTGACGACAATTTTCACATTTCCCGAAGGCAAGAAGGGTACATCTCCGCGATGGAGCCTGTTCCAGAATTCAGAAGGCGCCTTTTATGGTGTCACTCAGTTCGGCGGTGACACCTCGACCTGCGCGATTGCCTCCGTCGGCTGTGGCGTTGCCTACTCCCTGAGCGCCACAGGCAAAGAGCGGGTGTTACACACTTTTGGCAAGACGGCGAACGATGGAGAGGAGCCCTCCGGTGGCCTCTTCGATGCCGCCGGCAACTTCTACGGCTCGACCTTCTACGGCGGAATCGTGAACTCAACTTGCACCTTTGGTTGCGGTGTCGTGTATGAATATAGCGCCAAGGGCAAATATTCCGTGATCTATAGCTTTACCGGCGCGGACGACGGATTCAATCCCAGCGGGGCCTTGGCCGAGGACAGCTCGGGCAACCTCTACGGCGCCGTCCTCTTCGGCGGCAGCGGAAACGGAAACGGCATAATCTACAAGATCACTCCGTGATTCGGTTGACCAGGCGCGAGTAAAACGAACGAGTGGAATCGGGACGATAGCGCTCAAAACGCCATGAGCGTTATCGCGATTTTTCGCCAACTACGATTGCGATGACCTGTCCCATCCCTTTCCTATTACAAACCCGAGCATTCCATATACCGCAGCGTTCAAAGGGGCCAGACCCAGCAGGACTGTTCGGATTGAGGGATCAACGGTGATTGTTAGCAGGCAAGCGGGGCAGCAGAAACACTAGCGGTGCGGGAAGGCGCAAATTCGGCGGAGCGAACGCGAGTGCTGCGGTCCAGAGGTAAGCGGAAGCCGCGAACAAGAAAAGCAGTCTAATCGGCAATGACAACCGCCGTTTCATGCAGCCCATCGTACAAAACGTAGGCCAGGTCGTCATCGTTGAGGTAGATCATGCAGGTTACACTCATTTGAGCAGGTGATGAGTGTAATGGCGATTGTTCACCAACTAACGTGCTTTCAGCCAAAAAGACATGCTAACTCTCAAGTACGGCTGCCCGCCGTTACGGGGACCGGTGGTAACTTGCGTTCGATTGGTCGAGTGATGGAAAGTTGGGTAACGCGATTCCCAACTTTGACGCGACTGAGGCAGCCTAATAGTGAGCAATTTCTCGCACGGAACGAATCGTCAGCCGGAAATAACGACCTTGTTCGGGCCGCCGAAAACGGCAACCGACCTGGAGCCATCTCCGCCAGACGAGAGATTCTCAATCACGCGGAAATCGCTGGGTAAAACGCTAGTAATTCTCGCTGCACTGCCCTTTCTGTGGGGCATATATGTCGGCGCGTATCACTACTGGCATCCGCCAACGCTCTGGACACACACCAATGCAACCGTGTTGGACGGCAACCTACAGAAGACCCGAAACATTTGCCCCGCGAGTTGGCATTCTGGGACCCCAGGAGCCTTGGTTCCCAACTGTGATTACTATGTTTTTCGCTTCGGCGTTTCCTATATTGTCGCGGGAGAGGTGCAGCAATCGAAGCTTGACTCGCCGCTGTTCACGCACAAGCGCGACGCAGAGGCTTGGGCCTCACAGCTTACCCCCGGCCATCAATTGGCGATTATTTATGATCCATTGGACGCGGGCCGGGTTCATCGTCCAGATGACCTTCCACCCGGACAGTACGGGGTCGGACCATCAATTGGTTATTACCCAGCAGGTATTAGCGGTCCCGAAGTTGTCATCGAGTCTGCCAAAGGACCGCTCGTTGTGGCATTCGGCCTGCTGGTCCCCGGGGTAATTCTCGTCGCAAGTTCGCGGTCGGAGCGGCGTGACCTGTAACCTGTCGTAAACAGGCGATTTTCGCTAGCCTGAGAAGTTGGTCAGTCTGGGTCAATTGTTGAAATCAAGGCGTGGGTGTTGAAAAAGGGCTATTCGGAAGTCTTGCATAAAGGGAAAAGCTGATGTTTGGCCGTAGTGTGGACCATTAAATCGATCGGCGTGACTTTTTTGTCTAACCGCGGCAGCCGCAGACACGCTTTCGAGATCGTTCCAGCGCTCGGCGAGTAAATTGATTTGCTCATCAACCGGAGGACAGCACATGCAGGTCGCGCGATGCATCTTGGTTACGATCACGGTGGCGAGTGGTCTCGCCTTCTGCGCACGAGCCAGCGCCCAGCAGGCCGCCACGAGGTATGAGCCGGCGCTCGACGTCTCTTCGATGGATCGCACCATCGATCCTGCGCCGATTTTTTTCAATATTCCTGTGGCGGCTGGATCAACAACAACCCGATTCCGCCCGATCAGTCTTGGTGGCAAACGTATTCGAAGATGGAGGACGAGAGCCGCGCTCGCCTGCGCGGTATCCTCGAAGTCGCGGCTGTGCCCGACGCCGGCCGCAACACAATCACACAGAAGATTGGCGACTATTACGCTTCCTGCATGGACGAGAAGGCCATCGAAGCCAGAGGAGTCGAGCCGCTGAAACCGGCGCTCGATCGCATTGCCAAGATCGCTTCGAAATCGCAATTCGCCGATGTGGCCGCCGCTCTGATTGATGACAACGTTCTATTCCGTTTTTCCTCCAGGCAAGACTTCCGGGACGCCACCCAGGTCATCGCCAATGCGGATCAGGGCGGACTCGGTCTGCCCGATCGTGACTACTACACCAAGGACGACGCCAAGTCGCAAGAACTGCGCCAGAAGTATGTCGCGCACGTTCAGAAGATGCTGGAACTGCTCGGCGACAAGCCTGAGGCTGCCGCCGTCGATGCACAAACCGTGATGCGCATCGAAACCGCACTCGCCCAAGGTTCGATGACGCTGGTGGAACGCCGCGATCCCAAGGCCCGGGACCACAAGATGAGCAGCGGAGAGCTGGAGAGGATTACACCTGAATTCCAGTGGCGGACTTATTTCGCCGAGGTGGGGGCGCCCTCCCTGCCCTCGCTCAACGTGGCCTCACCCGGCTTCTTCAAGGCCCTGAACGACGAACTGGAAAAAGAAACGCTGGACGACTGGAAAGCCTACCTGCGCTGGCATCTGGTAAACGCCGATGCGCCGCACCTTTCTTCGGCATTTCTCAACGAAGATTTCGCTTTTTTCGGGAAAACTTTGCGGGGACAGCAGGAACT
>JBAWAI010000087.1:0-1585 GCA_049589215.1 Terriglobales bacterium
GATGCCGTCTCGATCCGTGAAAGGCCCGCGGAAGTGGAAGACCGAGCGGTTCCTGGGCATTGGGAAGGTGATCTGCTGAGCGGCGCAAAGAACAGTTACATCGCGACTTTAGTGGAGCGTCACTCACTGCGCTCGCTCCTCCCAGCGTACCTGCCGTGTGTCGACGAGGCGCAAGTAAGCTTCATGTACCAGCGCGGTGGCCTGAATCGTGTGCTCGGAACGCTCCCCGCTCATACAGCGGCGTGCGATCTTCCGCAGCTCGGGATAAGCGGCGTCGACGACTCTCGTTAAGGCTTCAGGATCGCCGCCGCTCCACTTGCGTAGAAGCTCCGTTAACTCTTGGGAAGAAGTCAGCGCCAACTGCTTGCGCTCCGGGTGCCGATTATAGCGCCGTCGGAGGTCATTTGCAGCTTGTCCGAAACAAGAGGCCTGAAACAAGAGTCCGGGATAAGCCAAAAAGATTTTCAGACCGCCTTAGTAATTGTCCGGCGGCTTCTCGCATTAAGTGGCGAGGTCGAAGCTATGTCACTTAACAAAATTCAGTTTGTGACCTGCCGAAGCAAACGCCGGGTACGGCCAAAGTTCTACCGGAGCGCGACGGCAGAACTTCTATTGCCGCCGGATGGAAAACCAGCCAGCTTACCGGCCCAAGAACGATGGAAGGCGGGAATTCCAACCGGAGCCTCGCCTTGCCAGCTTCACTCCGTAACTTAGCGGCTTCCCGATTGGCTGAGAGCATTCCCTTTCGGCCATCGGCAAGCTGAAATCAAGAACAATCAACCGATCAGCACCGCGTGCTGAAAGGAGTTTCAGATGAAGTACAAAGCGAAGATATGGTTTCTTGCTATGGGTGTTGCTCTTATGACACTGGCAGCCATTCCTCCTGCCGAGGCACGCTCCACCACAGGCTGGAATGCGTTCCGAGTCTGGAGTCCCCTGGGGGCTGACCAGTGCGTCGCGGAAAGCTTCGGCGCGGCGGTCAACAGATGCAACTTCAATATCAACCTTACGTTCGAGCTGGTGGTTGATACCCCAGGATGGAAACACATCACAGTTTGGGATGCGCCTGGCGGGTATGGAGCATTCACGTGCGTGGCCGCGAACTTCTCCGGCGTTAACAACGGCATTGGTGTCTCGGATGGGAAAACTTTCAACCCTGCAGGACAAGAACAACTAGACTTCTGGATCTACGTTCATCCAGGCGATGGACTGTCGTTGTACTGCTTTAACGTGCCGCCCAGCAAAGGCATTTCCAACATTAACTGGAATCCGGCATAACTGTGGTTAAACAGGAGAGTTGAATGATCGTGCAGACGCTTGCTCGATTCTCCTCAACCGGTAGAGTTACCAATCGCATCCGCGGCAAGCGCCTGCGCCATCCTTCTTGCCTCCTAATCGAAAACGCCTCGGATCAACATCTTGCCTTTCCACTCGCATCATGGCCGAGGCGCTTCCGATGTAAGCTAGTGTAGTGCGTCATGCAGATTGCCGATTATGAAGCGCGGCTCTGGCACGCTTGACCTTTTCCAGGATGTCGGCGGCCTTTGTGGTCCAGATGAAGGGTTTGGGATGTTCGTTGTGATGG
>JBAWAI010000088.1:0-1805 GCA_049589215.1 Terriglobales bacterium
GGGGACGAGGAGGCCGATCTTGTGGCTGGAATAGTTCGCCATGATGTCGGGGCGAACGAAGTAAGTTGCGACCAGCGAGATGCAGGTCAGGAAAAACTGCAAGGGCCAGCAGAGGAGGGCGATGCCGCGGGCGCGGCGGCTAAGGTCTTCGTCGGTTTTGAGGCCGATGTAATGCGAACCGTGGGCGGCCAGCGTGACGAGCGCCAGCACTCCGATGAGTATGGTGTACCAGTCGAGGATTCCGGTCTGAGGGCCGAGTTTGAAGTTGGTCCAGAGCGGCTCGAAGAAGTAGCCGGAGGCGTCGAGCGGCACGCCGCGCACGACGTTGCCGAGGGCGGCGCCGAAAAACACGCAGAGCAGGATGCTGGACATGGCGAAGATGACATCGAAGAATCCCTGCCAGAGCGGGACGTCAATGTGGGCGCGAAATTCAATGCCGACGGCGCGCAGCATAAGCAGCCACAGAACGATCATGAGCGGGAGGTAAAATCCGCTGAAGCTTGAGGCGTAGAGTTGCGGAAAGGCGAAGTAGAGTGTGCCGCCGGCGGCGAGCAGCCAGACTTCATTGCCATCCCAGACGGGACCGATGGCGCGGAGCACGCGGCGGCGCTCTTCGGTGGTTTTGGCGGCGAAAAGATAGATCACTCCGGCGCCGAGATCGAAGCCGTCGAGCACGACATAGACCGTGATCATCACCGCGACGATGCAAAACCAAAGGGCACCCAGTGTCATTTTGCCTCCGGCGCGGGATCGAGACCCGACGCAGACACGAGACCGACGGGGCCGATTTCGACTTCCCGCCAGATCAGGAACAGGCCCAGAATTCCGAGCGCCGTGTACATACCCATAAAACCCAGAAGAGTGAACATGCCGTTGCCGGCGGAGACGGCTTTGGAGTAGCCGTCCTGGGTGCGCATCAATCCATAGACGAGCCAGGGCTGGCGGCCAAGTTCGGCGGTGAGCCATCCGGCGGTATTGGCGATGTAGGGGAAGGGCGCGGAGAGCATGAGGATCCAGAGCATCCAGCGGGCGTTGAAAATTTTGCCGCGCCAGAGCAGCAGCAGCGAGACGACCATGACCGCGATGAAGAAGGTTCCGAGGCCAACCATGATGTGATAGCTGTAGTAGAGCAGCGGGATGTTGCCCGGCCAGTCTTCTTTAGGGAACGCATCGAGACCGCGAACTTGCGCGCCCCAGCGGTGGTAGCTCAGCACGCTGAGCACTCCCGGGACTTCAAGCGGGTTATCGATTTTTTCCTGGGCGTCGTTGGGCTGGCCGAGGAGGACGAGTGGCGCGGCGGTCTGGCCGTGGAACAAGCCCTCCATCGCAGCCAGGGTTACGGGCTGATAGTCGGTGACCAGTTTGCCTTGCTTGTCACCCGTGGGAAAGACCTGAAGGATGCTGAAGACGCAGCCGACGATCACGCCGATCTTGACGAAGATGCGGCCATGCTCGACGCACTTATGCGAGAGCAGATAAAAGGCGCCGACCGCCGTCATCACGAAACAGCCGGTGATGGCGGCACCGCTCATGTTGTGCGCGTATTGCCAGAAGGCCCAGCGGTTGAGAACGAAATCCCAGAAGCTGGCGAGCTGAAGGCTGCCATCGGCGGCCTTGTAGTAGCCGACCGGGTATTGCATGAAGGCGTCGGTGGCAATGATGAAGTAGCCGGACAGCCATGAGCCCACAAAAACGGCGACGGCCGAGAACCAGTGCGCGCGCGGGCTCAGCCGCTTTTCTCCGAAGAGAAATAATCCCAGAAATGAGGATTCGAGGAAGAAGGCGAACATGCCTTCCATGGCGAG
>JBAWAI010000089.1:0-12967 GCA_049589215.1 Terriglobales bacterium
GCTGAATGGTGAACGACGGCTCGGCTGCCCTACATCACCTCATTCCTTTTGCGCAGGAACGCTGGGACGTCGAGATCTTCAGCCTGGTATGTTGGAGCCGACATCCGCATTCCATCGAGCGAGATGACTTCACCCTGCTGCGAATTGAACGCCGAGGGCGGTGCAGTGTGCTCGAATGCGGACGGGGCGGGGTCGGCCTCGAAAACCGGCTCTGGCTCGAACGCGGGCTCGCGATCTTCCGCTCTCGACGGAACCGGGTCATCCGCGAAATCGTCGGCGTGATCCGTCACATGGAAATGATCACGATGGCGCGGCACGATGATCGGATCGAAAGATTCGTTGTGGCGCGGGCGACGCATCTCCGATTCTTTGAAGCCCGTCGCAATCACCGTGATCTTCACCGCATCTTTCATCTTCTCGTCGAGCACGGCGCCGAAGATGATGTTGGCGTCTTCGTGCGCGGCTCCCTGAATAATCGTGCAGGCCTGCTGCACCTCGGCGAGCTTTAGCGAACTCGAACCTGTGATGTTGATGAGAATGCCGCGAGCGCCATCGATGGCTCCTGCCTCAAGCAGCGGCGAAGCGATCGAGCGCTGGGCGGCCTCGACCGTACGATGCTCTCCCGTGGCAGTTGCCGTGCCCATGACGGCATAACCCATGCCCGCCATAATGGCCTTCACATCGGCGAAGTCGCGGTTGATGATGCCGGGGATGGTGATGATGTCGGAAATGCCCTGCACGCCCTGGCGCAGAATATCGTCGGCGATGCGGAACGATTCGAAGAAGCCGGCGTTCTCGGCGACCGCCAGCAGCTTTTCGTTTGGGATGACGATGGTCGTGTCGACCGACTCCATCAATTCGGAAATGCCGCGCTCAGCCTGCTGCATGCGGCGTTTGCCTTCGAAGGCGAATGGCTTGGTGACGACCGCGACCGTGAGAGCGCCCATTTCACTGGCGAGGGAAGCGATGATCGGCGCGGCGCCCGTGCCGGTGCCGCCGCCCAGTCCGGCGGTAACAAAAATCATGTCCGCGCCTTCGAGTGCTTCAATAATTTTGTCCGAATCTTCGAGCGCGGCTTTGCGGCCGATCTCCGGGTTCGCGCCCGCGCCGAGACCGTTGGTCAGTTTCACGCCGAGTTGAATTTTCGTCGCGGCGCGCGACATTCGCAATGCCTGGAGGTCGGTGTTCGCGACAATGAATTCAATGTGCTCCATGCCGGAGTCGATCATGCGATTGACGGCGTTATTGCCGCCGCCGCCCACGCCGATGACTTTAATGCGCGCGTCGTTTTTGAATTCTTCGTTAAAGCTGATGCGGAGTCCGTTGTCTTCGATCATTGCTGCACCTCGTGAAATCAGTTGTCAGTTCTCGGTTCTCAGTTCCCAGCAAAACCTTCATGCGCCTTTTTTCGCGAAAAGCGCCTTCATTCTTGAGCCGAAGCCCGGCTCCTGCATGCCTCTGGCTAACCGCGCGCGGTGTCCGTAATACACCATCCCGAGCACTGTCGAAAATTCGGGCTCGGCTAAGAACGATGGCATCTTAGCCATCGGCGTTGGCCATGCAAGACGTGCCGCTTTTCGCAGAATCGATTCCGCCACGTCGAGCAATCCCGGCAAACGTGAAGCTCCACCGCTCAGTACAAATCCGGCGATGCAATGGTTGAGAACGCCTGCCTGGCGCAGGTTCTCGCGTGCCAGTTCGAACAGTTCGCGGGCGCGTGGACCGAGAATTTCTCCAATCATGCGCTGCGGCATCATGCGAGACGGGCGATCACCAACGGACGGCACTTCAACTTCATTGCCTTCCGGGATCAGCGTCGGCACGGCGTTGCCGAAAGTCTTCTTCAGCATTTCGGCGTCGGCGAGCCCGGTGGTCATGCCGACCGAAAGATCGCTCGTGAAATGGTCGCCGCCAATGGGAATGACGGCGGTATGCGCAATCGCGCCCTGCTGAAACACGATCAGATCGCAGCTGCCCGCGCCGAGATCAGCCAGGCAAACTCCCAGTTCGCGCTCGTCGGAACGGAGCACGGAATCAGCGCAAGCCAGCGGCTCGAAGATCGTATCGTCGACGTGAACTCCGGCCTTGTTCACTGCAGTGACCAGATTTTGCGCCGCTCCGGAGAGCGTGGTCACGATGTGGACGCGAACTTCAAGACGCGTGGCCATCATGCCGGTCGGATCCTGCACGCCGGGCTGGTCGTCGAGGATAAATTCCTGCGGCAGCAAATGAAGAATCTCGCGGTCGGCGGGAAGCGGCATGGTGCGGGCCTTATCGACCGCGGCGCGAATTTCGTCACGGCCAATTTCGCGCGCGCGCGTGCCGAAACTAATTCCGCCATGGCTATTCATCCCGCGAATGTGCGCCCCGGCGATACCGATCACGGCATGCTCGATGGGAATGCCGGCGACGTCTTCCGCAGCCTCGACCGCTTTCTGGATGCAGCCAACTGCTTTGTCGAGTTCGGTGATCACGCCCTTGCGCAGCCCGCGCGATTCGGTGACGCCGTGCCCGCGATAGCGCAGGCCGTTGTCGCTGAGCTCCGCGACCAGCACGCTGGTCTTGGCGCTGCCGACGTCGATGGCGGTAATGAAATTGGGCGCGTGGTTGGGCATGATTAATTCTGCGGCGTCTCCTTGGCGATGGCCGGGCTCGGCTTTTTCTGGCCGGCGGCGGCTGTCGATTGCGACGCTGTTGGCGCGGCCTTCGCTGGCGCCGGCGATGGGGCAGTCTGCGCTGTAGTGACGCTCGACGCCTTCTTCAGCGGCGTCTGGCTGGTCGTTTTAGGAGCGTTCGAATTGCCTGGCTTCGTACTGACGGCCGCGGGCCTTTCGACAACCGGCTTTAATTTCAGCTTCGTTGCCGCGCGGTGAGCCGCGGATCTCGCAACAGCCTTAGCGGGCCTAGCCGCTGACTTTCCCACAACCTTTGCTCCGCTCTTAACCGCGGGCTTAGCCACTTTCGATTTCACCGGCTTGACAGGGGCCGCAGGAGGCGCGGGGCGGTTCACAAACTTCTCGTAGTTGACGAGCGCCGCATTCTTGACGCCCGCAGCCAGCGCGGCCTTCGCGGCGGTCTGCGTCAGAGACGGCTCGCGAGTGATGCCTTGAAGATCGGGATTGACGATGATCTGGCCGTCAAAGCGCAAATCGACCGATTCGAGTTTTTCGAACTGCTGCCGCCATGCTTCGACGTGCGTCACATAGACGCGATAGCGCTGAAGGTAATTGGCGTTGCCGAGATGGACGAGCACGCCGCCGGAAGGATCGGCAGTCATGACCTTGACGTCATCCGCGTCGGCGAGGTCGACTTCACTGATATCTTGCGAGTAGTGGGCTCCGCTGTAATCCAGTTGCTGGATGAGTTCGTTATAACTCTTTATCCGCGCAGCGCGCATGGAGAGCGGCTCGCCCGCATTCATGCCCGTGATCACGGGGAAAGAATATTTGCGCTTCGGCCCGGGCTCGAGGTCCATGAGATTGCCGCCCGCGTCGATGAGAGAAATGTGCGCGCCGATGCGCGCGAATGCAACCGGCGTGCGCTCGTGGATTTCGATGCGCAGGCGGTTGGGCACAAAGCGCATCACGCTCGCGGATTCAACCCAGGGGATCTGCTCGAGTTGCTGTTTGCGGCGGTCGAGCGGAATAAAAAAGATGTTGCGGCCGATGTCGCCACCCATCACTTCCATGATCTGCGCATGCGGAACGTGCTGCGCGCCCTCAACTTCGATCTGGTCGCTCGACTCGATGCGGAAACGCCAGTTGTGCTTGCCGTAGCGATAGAGTTCCGCGCCGGCCGCTGCGAGAACCGCGAGAATAACGAGCGCGAGCGCCGCCCACTTCAGGTAATTGGCGGTCTTTTTGGGCAACGATCCACGACGGGCCGACACTCGTTTTTGCCCGCGCAGAAACGGCGATGCCTGCTCTTCTTCAAGATCGATGACTCGTGTGTCGTCGAAGGATTCGCGGCGGGGGTTGCGCGCGGAGTCGTCGTGGTCGCGAGAGTCGTACTCGCGAGACGCGTTCTCCCGTGAGCTTACGGGATACAACTCTTCCTGGACGGCAGTGGAACTTGATTTCCGCGCCACGCGTTCGGGTCAGTTGTCGACAGAAAACCGCTGAGCAAAATAACTATAACCCGATTTCAGGGATCGAGACAGGGAAAAGTTGAAGGCAGCTCGTGGAAAACCTATCGCGAATCTGCATCGTCATCGGGTGCACCGGCGAGCGAGACGCGGACAATGGATTTGGCGCACGACGCCGGCTCAATCGATATCGCGGGCATGGCGTCGCTGAGGTGAATCTGCGGGTTCATGCGAACCAGTTTCCCGGCATGGCGCAGTTCAGTCTCCTGCAATCGCACTTGGGCGCGCATGATTTCGGCTTCCGCGCGAGCCTGATCGCGAATCATCTCGACGCGGTCTTGCGCCAATTCACGCGCCATTCGAGCATGTTCGTGGGCCAGTGTTCTGGCGTCGGCCAATTGCGCCGAACCGAAGCTGGCGGGAAGGTGGCCGACAGGAAGCGGCGCGAGCGACGGCAGGGATGGAAGCGGCGAAAATGATGACCGGCCAATCGTCAGCCGCGCCATGGCAACGGTCCGCTCCGCGTCTATGCCGAGACGCGCCACTCTGGAACCGGCGCAGGCCGACAGGCGGTGGAGAGTCGGGAACGCCCCCTGCTGATAAGCGCTGTTGAATCCGAAGGCTGCGAGTGCGAGAGCGACCCAGTATGTGGCTTTTTGCGCGTGCATGGAATCCTCACCGTTCCCTGAATTGGACGGCTGGGGTGAAAAAAGGTCAACAAGACAAAAATGCGGCAATCAGTGACTCGCGGCCACCGACTGTTTGGCAAGCTTCTCCAGAATCGCCGGGCCCAACTGCGAGACGCTGCCTGCGCCGAGCGTCAGGATCAGGTCTCCTGGCTGCGCCGTGGTGGAGACCCTCTCGACCGCGCTGGCAAAAGATGCCGCGCAAAGCACATCGCGCTTCCCTGCCCTTGCGATTCGATCGGCGAGCGCCTCGGAAGTAATGCCCGCTATCGGCTTCTCGCTGGCGGGATAGATATCGAGCAGCAGAAGCGTGTCGGCGTCAGCGAAGGCGGTTGCAAAGTCGTCCATGAGGTCACGCGTGCGGGTGAAGCGATGCGGCTGGAAGATAACGTGCACGCGGCGGAATCCACATTGGCGTGCGGCCGCGAGCGTGGCGCGGATCTCGGTGGGATGGTGTCCGTAGTCGTCGACGACACTCACGCCGGCCGCTTTGCCTTTAAGCTGGAAGCGGCGGTCGACGCCGCGGAAGCCGTCAAGCCCCGCACGAATCCGATCGGCGGGAATGTCGAGCGCAGTACCGACGGCAATCGCCGCCGTAGCGTTCAGCACGTTGTGCGCTCCGGGCACGCGCAGCGTGAATTCGCCAAGGTCCCGCTCTTTTCCGTCCTTCTCTTTATATGTGACCCGGAAGCGGCTGAGCGGCCCGTGCTCTGTGGTCGATTGAGAGGGCTGCATCGAGATCAGGAAGTCCGAGCCTGCGCTCATGCCATAAGTCATGACGCGGCGATGCACGCGCGGCAGCAGGCGCTGGAGGACGGGATCGTCGTGGCAGCCGACGACCAGGCCATAAAACGGCACGCGCTCCATAAATTCGAGAAACGTGCGGCGCACGTCGCGCATGTCGCGGTAGCAGTCCATGTGCTCGCGATCGATGTTGGTGATGACCGAAAGAATCGGGCTTAATTTAAGAAAGCTGCGGTCGCTCTCGTCCGCCTCGGCGACCAGATAATGCGATTTGCCGAGGCGGGCATTCGAGCCCATGGCATCGACGCGGCCACCAACAACGACGGTTGGATCGAGACCGCCTGCCGCCAGAACCGCGGCGACCATGGAGGTCGTCGTGGTTTTGCCGTGCATGCCGGCGATGGCGATTCCGTATTTCAGGCGCATCAGTTCGGCGAGCATCTCAGCACGCTGGATGACCGGAATGTGCAGGCGGCGCGCTTCAGCAACTTCGGGATTCTCAATCGAGATGGCGGAACTGGTGACGACTACGTCCGCGCCGGCGATGTTCGGCGCCTGATGGCCTTCGAAGGTCTGCGCGCCGAGGCTTGCCAGCCGCTCGGTTACAGCTGAATTTTTTAGATCGGAGCCGGAAATCTTGTAGCCGAGATTCAGCAGCACCTCGGCGATGCCGCTCATGCCGATGCCGCCGATGCCGACGAAATGAATGCGCTGGATTTTGGCGAACATTGTTCAGCTTCCGGGTTCAAGTGCCGGCACAACTTCTTTCTCCGCGGATTTGCGCGGATGCACGCTGATGATAAAGCATTTCTCCGCAGTGGCGCGGACGATGACGGAATGCTCAGTCCGGGCCCGCGAGCCTCTTCACCATCTCCGCGATGTCTTCGACGGCCTGCGGATGCGCCAGCGATCTTGCCGCTTCCGACATGCCGCGCAGGCGCGCCCGGTCGTTGAGCAGGGCCGCGATGGTTTCGACCAGATACGCGGCCTCGAGATTTGATTCTTCGACTACGACCGCGGCGCCGACGCTTTCCAGAGCGCGGGCATTTTTGTTCTGGTGATCATCCGCGGCTCGCGGAAATGGTACGAAGATCGCGGGCTTGCCCGCGGCGGTGATTTCGCCAACCGTGCTGGCGCCGGAGCGGCAGACCAGCAGATCCGCACGGGCGAAGGTTGCAGGCATGTCGTCGATAAACCTATGCACTTCGCCGGATTGCACTTCGCCTGATTGCGACCCGCTCGATTGCATTTTGCTTGATTGCAACCCGCTCGATGTCACATCGGCCGCTTCGCCGATCATTCCTAGCCGTTCGTAAGCGGCCACAACCATTTCATAATCGCGCTGGCCGGTCTGGTGGATGATGTGGAACGCGGGAATCTTTGCGCGCAACCCGGGCAGCGAGTCGATCATGGCCTGATTGATGGCGTGCGCGCCCTGACTGCCTCCGAAGACGAGCAGTGTGGGAACGCCTGTGCTGCGGACGCTCGCGCCTCTCGCAAGAACAAAGAACGCCTCGCGAACCGGAACGCCAGTCACCTTGCAGTTGCGAAAGTATTCGCAGGTCTCTTCAAAATGCACGGCCGCGGCCGAGACGAAACGGGCAACCACGCGATTGGCAAACCCCGGAACGACATTGGGTTCGAAAGCCAGAGTCGGAATGCGGCGGCGGATGGCCGCGATCATCGCTGGACCGGAAGCGTAACCGCCTACTCCAATCACCACGTCGGGACGAAAATCGGAGACGATCCGGCCGGAGACCCAGAGGGCGCGAGGAAGGTCGAACATGGTTTTGACGCGCGTCATCAGGCTGACATTTTTTAGCGCGCCCACGTGAATGAGTTCGAGCGGAAAACCGGCCTGAGGTACGAGCCGCGTCTCGATGCCGCGTGGGGTGCCGATGAAGAGCACTTCGGCGTCGAATTGCTTCTTGAGTTGGTGGGCGATAGCCAGGGCGGGAATCACGTGTCCGCCGGTGCCTCCGCCCGCGATGATGACGCGCATGGTCAAACCAGAATCTACCACGGAGGGTGGGTCTTGGCTGCACGCGGGATCGGAGGGGTCAGTTGTCGGGTATCAGGGGTCAGGTCCTAATGTCGGGGATGCTCCGAGTTTGGTCGAATGATTAAAAATCCCCAGGTCTCGGAAGCAGCGAGACCTGGGGGCACGCTCGTCAGTCAAACCATTACTGGCAGGTATTGAACTTGAACGAAACAACGTGAGATTGCCAGTTGTATCCGCCATTCGAGTACTCTTGCGTGTACCAGAACGTGCAGTCGTCGCTGGGATCGACGCTCATCGAGCTGTAATCGCCCCAGCGGTTCACCTGCCCCTGGACTACTTTTCCCTTGAGGGCAATCTTCTTGCCTCCCAGCTTGTTTAAAGCGGTCTTCGTGGTGCGGCCTGTCAGCCAGATGCTTGGAGCCAGGCTTTTGGTGTTGTCCACGCTGAAGCCCAATGCCATGTCGCCGTTCTTATCCATGGCGACGCTGCCCATCCAGTAGTTGTCGGTCGCGTTCTGGTAGGTTCCGGCCTGATAGACAGAAAAGCTTCCGCCGGGAGGAGTGGAGCGCAGTTCATACCAGCGCTCGGCCGAGACGGCCGTGGAGCCGGCGCCGGGCGCTACGGAATGAGAAAACACCATCGCCTCGTGATCACCGAAGTTGCGATAGGCGTTGCGGAACATCATGCGATCGCCGAGCGCGTCGAGAAGACCGCCGCCGTGAGGCTCGGGAATGCAGGCCCCTTCGCCCCCGCCGCACAGTTGTGTGTACGCCGGCACGCTCAGAGTATTTGGGCCGGTGAAGGTGGAATTCTTAGGAGTAACGAAGTCCACGTGGAAGTCATATTCCTTGAGCGTGGTGTTGGAGTTGCCAAGCTCGATGTAGTGGTTGGGAGCGCCGGACGGAGGCGGCGTGCTGCCGTCCACGTCAGAGGGCAGAAATCCCATGTCGCTGGTATTCGGATTGAAGCAGATCAGGGCCGCGGTTTGACCGGCGAGCATGGCCGTGCGATCGAGGGCGCAGGGCTCACCATCACCGGGTCCGAAATAATTGAACGCGAGGTAATAGGCGTCCGGCCAAATGCCAAGCTTGGGATAGTCGGTTAATCCGTTAAAAGTGTAGGAGTAGAGGTTGTAGGCTCCGGTGGCGTCGTCGGTTTGCGAAACGGCGAAGCATATCTGGTAACTGTTGGTGTATTCCAACTGCTCGAGCAACCAGCGGTTCGCCATTTTGTCATACAGCACGACCGGATCGCCGCCGTTATCCAACTGGCACTGGCCGCCAAAGTTTTTCCAGAGCGTGTTGATGAGGAGCGGCCCCACTTCGATGGCGCCGGTCGTCTTGTCGTAAATATTGAAGGCGAAATTGGTGATCAGGAAAAACTGATTGTCTCCGACGGCGCCGTTGGTGTCGGGCGGAATTACGCCACCTGCCTGCTCGCCATTCATGCCGTCGAAATTGAATCCAAGGGTAACGGCCAGATCGGGCTGGATCCCGGAGCTATCCTGAACGACCGGATCGGGAAGGTTGTAGATGTGGGTCATGTGGTTCGGAGTTTCGTGTTCTTTGCGCACGATCCAGCCATTGAACACGGGCGGCGGAGTGGTCCTGGCCAGCTCACGAAGCGTAGGCGAGACCATGACCTTATCCGGGTGGATAACGGTTGGTTGAAGTTGTTTGTTGCCCGCAAAACCCGGGACAACCAGTAGTACTAGAGCCGCTAGTACCACCAGGCACAAAGCGCCTGCCTTGCCGCGATGATTCATGAACCCTCCTCAAGGTCGAAAGAACTTCAGATCAACGGGGTGAGCACACCCCGAATGGAATCTCTGGGACGTTAACGCTGGGAGCCGCCCACACGCAGCAGACGAGCGGTCGAAATTATCCCCCGGCGCAGAGGGCCGGTCAAGCGGCAATTGTGGGGCACGGCGGAACGGGTTCTTTCAGGGTTGAGATGGGAGCCATCCCAACAGTATCGGTAGAACGGCGGACGCCCCACCCTTCGAAGAGCGCGAAAGGCGGGGCAACCGGATTACGCCTTACTTGTTGTCTTGTCTTTACTTATTGTCTTCTCTGGCTTCCGCGATGTGCGCCTGGTGTCCGGCTTCGGAAACGGCTCTCACAAAGGCTTCGCCGCTGGCGGGAGTTGACGCTCTGCCGGAAAGAATGTTGCGGAACATCATGTGCTTGCCGTAAATGGCGCGGGTGGAATCGTTGTCCTGCTCGACCACTGCACCTTCAAGAGTCAAGCCGGCAAAAATGCCTTTTGAACGCGAGTAGGTGAGAACCTCGGTGTTCAGCAGTACGTCGGTACCGGCAGAAGTGTGACGGCCGACTGGGCCTGCGGCCACCGATCCTTCGCCTGTCATTTCAAATTTGCTGGAGAGGAGATGCTGCAAGCCGCGATCGTTCATGACCAACATGATCAGATCGATGTCCTCGACTCCAATCTGCAATCCCCAGCTTCCACCGCCTACTGAGATGAATGCGGGTGCGCTCCAGCCGGATGACGTGCGGCAGCTAGCTACTCCGCGGCCATGCTTGGCGCCGAAGACGAAGCCGCCTTTGATCAGGTTGGGCACAACGACGATGCACTTCGCGCCGTTCAACACTTCTTCGGGGATGCCTTTGTCGGGAGTCGACATGATCTGTTGCAGGACGTCGACTGATTTTTGCAGGCGGTCTTCGGAGTTTTCACGGTCGGAGCCGGCCCAGGCTGAGGTTGCAGCGAGGCCGAGGAAGCTGATCAACACGCCGGACATCAGTAGCGACGTCAGTTGTGACTTGGTTTTTTTCATGAATTGTCCTTTTTGGATCTGCGGAACTAAGAGGAGAAGACTTCAGATGGCTGACTTAGCTCAGAGAACCTGAAAGAGAGAAGAACTGCTCGTCTCAATGGCGATAATCGCACAGCGGCGCGGGGATAGATGGTCTGGATTGCTCACTTTGGCGGATCGGCCTTTTTTGGGGAATTGGCTGCAGTTTTCTGCCGATTGTTCGGGCGTGGTGAGCAATCTTGCACAGAAGTGCCGTCCCGGACGTGTCATCTTCATTAGGCGGGAAAGCAATCGAGAGAAGGTTGGATCGCGAATGGGCGGTACGTTTGATGGACTCCGCGACGGTTTTCGCCGGTGGAGGATACGAGTCGCCGCGTCCCTGCGGGAGCGGTTTACGCTACAGCCGCGCCAGCAGCGTGCCTGGGCAGCGCCAAGGATGTGCCCGTTTTGCGGCTTACTCACGCCGAAAGCCAAATCTTCCTGTCTGGAGTGCGGAAAGTCATTCGCACCCGCAAAGTAGACGGGTTTACCAAGCTGTGCATCTTACGAGGGTTGATTTAATCAAAGGAGATCAAACATGCTTTGGACTATTTTTGTAATACTTCTGATTCTGTGGCTTCTTGGGTTCAGCTTGCATATCGCGGGCGGGCTGATTCACCTGCTACTGGTGGTTGCAGTGGTCGTACTGGTCATCAATCTGGTGAGCGGGCGGAGAGTTGCTTGAGATTACTGCCAGCTTGGCGGTCTTCCTGCTGCGGGGAACCGTGATTTAGTTTTTTGTGCGGGCCCGGGCCACGCTCAGCGCAATTCCGCCCGCGATCAGCACAATGCTGATAATTGGCGAGACGCGCTCACTGTGGCTGGTCTGAACGCCGAGGCTGGTGTTTCCAACTTTGATGCCGTCGGTTTCAGTGTGCGGGATGGGCACGATTAGAGATGCGACGCCGAGCACGATCAACAAGAGGCCTGCGAATAACATGATTTTCATGGCGCCTTTCCAGTCGTGCGGAACCTAGTCGTGTAGGACTACGCTGAGCAAAGAGCTGTGGACCTGCAATCCGCCTTCCGGACCGCCAGAGTAATTGACGAAGCCGAGCTTCCGGAAGCGGTTCATGAAGAAGCTAACCCGTGAGCGAGTGGTCCCGACCATCTCGGCCAGGCTCTCCTGGCTGATTTTGGGGACAACTGTTTCGGGCACGCCTTCCTTGCCGAAATGAGCGAGCAGAAGAAGGACTCGGGCTAGGCGCTTTTCGCTGGAGTTGAAGAGCTGATCGACAAGGTCCTCTTCGTAGCGAATGTTTCGCTCGAGCAGATAGGCGACGAATAGCTCGGAAAACGCGGGCTCGCGCTGCAGCGTGTCCATCATCGCCTTCTTGTCGATGCGCTGAATCTCACAATCGCTCATGGCGGCAGCGGATCCCATGCGTAGAGGCTGGCCGGCCAGCGCTCCTTCGCCGAAAAAGTTTCCGGCACCCAGCACGCCCAGGGTAGCCTCGCGGCCGATGCTAGAGACAACTGACAGCTTCACTTTTCCGTTTTGAATATAGAAGACGGCGTCCGCGGGATCACCCTGCGCGAAAATGGGCTGCTTTTTGACGAGAGTCAGATGCTTCCTGCCTTCGCCAATGTTGGCGAGGAACGCGTCAGGACTGAACTTCCTGCTGATCTTCTTCGCTGGGGGCAAGGTCGCCATGAGTGACAATTTTAGTACTAGACAGGAAGCTCGGGACGGAAAATTTTGAAAATCACCGGCGATTCCCTATAAACGAGAGCAATCCGCTCGGGACGATACAGTGCTGGCGGCCACCTTTTTTCCGCGGCGGCGACGCGGGCTTGATGGCAATTGGTGCGCGGAAGCCCATTATTAAGTTCGCAGCTCTCTTTTGCCTTGGAGCCGCAGGTGGGGCAACGCACACTGAGAGCCTTGTCCGCTTCCGCTTTCATAACTGCATAGTGCAAGATCGCGACAAGCGATGCTGGTCAAATTTGACCAGCATCCATTGAATTTCCCTCCATAACAACTCCGGCGGGGCGGATCGCGATATGAGCTATGTTGCTCAGACACGACCGTCCATAGCTGTCATTCTGATTTCACTGAGTGTGTAGATGGAGCTCCGGACGCCGATTCGTAGCTTCGATTCCCAGGTCGCATGAGGCGGCCACATCCAGCCAATCGGCGTCTTCGTCTGTGTGTCGGCCGCGCAACTTCGCGGCTGAGCAAGATTCGACCCTAAAAAAGTCTCGGACATCGAAATAAGGGCAACACCCTCTGGCGGATGAGAGGGGTTGGCCCGTGGAACTTATCTCTCGCCAGAAGGAAGGTTAACAATGCCTTTAATTCAACTGCTGGAAGTTCTCATCGTGGTGGGTGTGCTCCTGTGGCTGGTGAATCGATTCATTCCCATGCAGTCATCCATCAAATCGATCTTGAATGGCGTGGTGGTGATTGCCGTCGTTCTTTGGCTACTCAATGTTTTTGGACTTTTTCATTCGCTTTCCCAAATTCACGTCGGAACGTAGGGAGATGGCGGAACGCTCTGACGGAGAGCCTGCGTGAATCGCGAGCTCAGATCTAATCAAAATCGACAATGGAGGCAACACTTATGAAGTTAATTGGATTGTTCAGCACAGCAGTACTCGCTTTGACCCTTGTAGCCGCAGCTCCGGTCTACGCC
>JBAWAI010000090.1:0-7899 GCA_049589215.1 Terriglobales bacterium
GAAATAGGCGGCGGCCAGGCCGCTGATGCCTCCTCCGACGATGACGAGATCGTACGTTTCCCCGGTGCTCTGCGGCTTGCCGGAGACGTTCCAGGCATCGCCGTCGCGCAACTGGTGCGCGTAGGTATAGCTGCCATCGTGATTGCCGCGCATGCCCATGAGCGCGGGCGGATAGTAGCCGGGCGCTTTTTCGGGATCGAAGGGCGCGTCGTCGAGGGCGAGCGCGGCGCGGGGAATCATGGTGCCGCCGATGGTGAGCGCGACGCCGTTGAGAAAGTCGCGGCGCGAGATGGGGCATTGCATGCCGAGGTCTTTGTCGGATGTGTGGTTGGCGTTGTTGCTTAGATCGTTGTTGTCCGAATCATCGTTGCGCATAAGGGGGGCGGAATCGCGATCATTATAGCGCCGGGGTTGGGAGATAATGATGTGGTTCGTACGGGGAGAGAGTGGCTTTGATTTCATCGGGCCAAAGACGGCTGCTCACAACGCGGTTCACGATCGCGGTTGCTATTGGCGTCACCGGGCTGATACTGGCGCTGGCGGTTAGAGGAATTTTCGCGAATCGCGCGAAAACGGAATGGCCGATATCACCACTATTTGGTCTCCACGGTTGGCCTGTGATTGCTCTGAACGCGGTGTTTTACGGCTACCTGTGCTGGCTTGCATTCTCGTTCATCCGCGGCACGGTCGGGCGAGAGCGCGTCTTTATGATCGGGTGGTTTGCAGAAATTCTGCCATCGCCGTTGAGGATGTTAGGGCCGGAGTGGGTCGAAATGGCTCGATATGTCGGCACGTTCGGGCTCGCGGTTGCTCTGCTCGCCGCGCTCGCGCTCTTGTTGAAACGGCCGGACGCAGCTAATTCCCACGGTACGGCTGGAACTACCTAGTTCTCCTGAAGGCAAATCTCCTTCGAGTTTTTCCGCTGCTGGGGGATAGCGGACCAGTTCTTTGACCGTGGCGGCGCGCTCACCAGACTTGTTTAGCTGTCCGCACGCGCATCCGCATCGACGTTCCGGTGTGACTCATTGAGAGATCGCTCACTGCGCACTTTTCAGATACTTGTCGAACCAGTCAATTGTCCTCCGGATAGCATCTACCTGATTCTCCCGCTTCGCAAATCCGTGACCTTCGTTGGAGTAATAATGGGCGTCCACAGTCTTGCCTGAGTCCTGCAATATTTTGACGACCTGCTCGGCCTCTTCCTTCGGCACGCGAATGTCGTTATCGCCCTGAAGTACAAGTAACGGCGCCTTGGCGTTCCTGATGTTTGCGAGCGGTGAATCGGCTTCGTATATCTTGCGGTCTTTTTCAGGATCGCCCAGCAGCGTTTTCTCATACTCCTGCAATAGCGGGTCTTCATGTTGAAACATCGTAAGCCAGTTGATGATTCCGTATTCTTCGACGGCGGCCGCCCAAAGCTCGGGCGCTTTGCCATTGCCATCAGCGTCATATACCCGCCGTACGACCCGCCGGTAATGCCGATCTTCTTCACGTCGACGTAGCCGGTCGCTTCCAGAAATTTCACACCGTAAATTTCGTCCTGCAGGTCGCCGCCACCCAAATCCTGAAAGTTAGCCTTCTGAAAATCGATGCCGTATCCGGTCGAGCCGCGCACATTGGGCGCGATGCAGACGTAGCCGCGCGTCACCAGAGCGATCACCGTCCGATTGAAGTAATCCGTGGTCTGGCCCGTTGGTCCGCCATGCGGCAGCACGATCGCAGGATTCGATCCATCGCGCTTGAGGTTGAAGGGTACCCACGCGAAAGCGCTGATGATTGTTCCATCGAAGCTGCGATAGTGCACCAGTTGCGACGGCGGCATGTTCGCGGCCGTCAAGCTGGCAATCGCGGAATAGGTTAGCCTATGCGGTTCGCTTTTGGCGATGTCGTACACCCAATAATCGCCCGGCTCCGTCGAACTCTGGTGATTGATGAGCAGGCGACGGCCGTCCGGCGAAAATGAGCTGGGATTTCCCGCGTAGAAGTTCATTCCAGAGGGCACATTAAGCTTCGTTCCCTTAAACGTGGCGGTATCGGCGAGATAGGCGTCGTTGCGCCCGTCTACATTGACCTCATATGTAAAGTGCTTGCCGTCGGGCGAAAAGTTTCCCGAGCCCGCTTCCCATTCGATATTGGTCACCCACGTCGCCTTCTTCGTCGTTAGATCGAGCAATGCAACGTTGGCGTAACCACCCGGCTTGTCAGCAGTGATGAGGAAACGTTGTCCGTCTGGCGAAATAGCGCTGACTTCGTTGCGGCTTTCTCCCGCGTGCCTCGTGAGGTTTTCCTGCGAGCCGGTGGCAACGTCGATCCGAAAAATGTCGGCGTCCGTAGACGAGATGTTCGCTCGCGTCGCATAAATGTATTTGTCGTCGGCTGACCAGAAGGGCCCGCCCCACACGTGATCCGGCGTCTTTTCCATGGTGAGGTTACGGACTGCATGCGTCTTCCAATCGAGGATAGCGATATCGTTGGCCGATGCTGTCTTCGGCTTATATTCAATGGCCAGCCATTTCCCGTCGCGCGACCATACCGGAACGGTTTCCGATACATCCGGTGTGTTCGTCAGGTTCACAACCTCGCCGCCATCGCTCGGAATCGCGTAGAGATCGTAGATCTCGCCGCCGCCCTTGTCCGACTGAAAGACAATCCACTTTCCATCCGGCGACCAGGCTGCGGCCGACTGGCGATCGTCCGACTCGCTTAACTGAATCGGCCATCCGCCCTCGGCATCCACCTTCCAAAGATTGTTGCGCCCAGTGAAGTTGCTGGTGAAGACGATCTCCTTGCCGTCCGGAGACCACGCGGCGCCGCTGACCGAGCGCGTGAAGAAGAGATCATCGATCGGAACTGGCATGGCACCTTCCGCCTTGCTTGACGTGATCGTCTTGGGATCAGTGATCTCGCGCGTCTTCGGCGAGTCCGCCGCAAGGGCGTTTAGCGATAGGGCAAGAATTAGGACAGGCGGGCAGAGTTTCACGATAACCTCCGGATAAAGACCGCGCGATGATAAGTCGCAGGTTTGGCGGGCGTCAAATTGATTGACTGGTTGCCGCGCCAAAGATGATTTGGAACTTGGTATGCTGAACCGGCATCGCTTTTCTGAGAAACTGAACTCGTATGCCGACCGAAAAATCCCCATCTCCCGACGAGCGCCTGCAACAGGAGTTCAACCGCTGGGCCGAGCAAGGCGAAGGCCCGAAAATGGAGAACCATCACCTTGACATCACGGAAAAAACGCTGCGGCGTATGGATTTGCGTTCGGGCGAGCGGGTGCTCGATCTTGGCTGTGGGTCGGGCTGGGCCACGCGCCTGCTCGCGCGACTTGTCGGCGAGGGCCCACAGGGTTTCGGCCAGGTGGTGGGGATCGATATCGCCGACCAGATGATTCGTGAGGCCCGCGCGGCCTCGAAGGATTTCGATAACGTGATGTTCGTCCAGGGATCGGCGGCGCAGATTCCGTGGGAAGAGAATTTTTTCGACAAGGTGCTGTCGGTCGAATCGTTTTATTACTATCCCGATCAGGATCGCGCGCTCGCCGAATTGTTTCGCGTCCTCGCGCCGCACGGACGGTTGTTTATTCTTATCAATCTTTACAAGGACAATCCGTATTCGCTGCAATGGGTGCCAAAGCTGAAGGTTCCTGTGCATGTCCGCTCAGCCGAGGAATATGCCGTTCTGCTCAAGGCGCATGCGTTTGAGAAAGTCGAGTACGCGCTCATTCCCGACGATACGCCCACGCCGGAGAATTACCAGACTACGTCGTTCCACTCGCTCGACGACCTGAAGGCGTTCAAACGGATCGGGGCGTTGCTGCTGATGGCCTCGAAGCCGGATGTGCGGAATCCGGCTCCTGGGTACACGATTTATTAAGCCATGCAGAACGACGATGGGAGTCCCGTGCTCGCAACTCCATCGCCGTCGCCATCGCCATTGACTAGTCGTCGTCTTCGTCGCGGTCTTGATCGCGGCCACGGTCCAGATTTGTTGCTGGACTTAGCGTTCGGCCATCGCCGGCGTGGCTGATCTCAATCGTGCCGTTGACGTTCGAGAGTTTAACGTGCGCTCCGCCGCCGCCCAATTGGCCGTGCAAACTGTGTCCCACATACTGATGGCGAATTGCGGTCAAACCGAAATCGTTCGAGATGTGTCCCGAGACTGTGCTGGCCTCAACCTCGGCGCTTGCATCCGAGGGCAGGGTCAGATGGAGGCTTCCGTTTACCGATGACAGGTTCAATCCGGAAGAGGGCATCTGTTCGACGGTGGCATCGAGTTCGCCATTCACGGTTTCGAGTTTGGCGCGGCCTTGCAGGTTGCGAGCCTGCATCCGTCCGTTAATGCAAGAAGCGCGGACTTCGCCGGCAACGTCCTGAATGTCGAGTTTTCCATTTACCAGCTTGATCTCGTCGAGGCTGGCCTGGCGAGGCACCGAGATTGTATATTCGACGCGCGCCGGATTATCGTGCTCGTCATCTCCACCGTAATTAAATGTGCGATCGTGGTTGGGGTACTTGGTGCGAATCGAAATACGGTCGCCCGAGGCGTCGATTTCGATGGTCGCCTCCGCCAGCCGCTCTTTGCTCCACGCGCTTTTAACCGCGTCCACCTTCACTTCCGGGCGATCCCATCCGGTGATGTGCACGGGACCGTTGATGTTTTCAAGCTCCACGCGACCCTGCGCGGAGAGCGGAAAAACCTTGTGGAGTTCTTCGGTCAAGCTGCCCTGCCGGTCCGAGCCGGCAAAGGCCAGGGTTGCACAGGCGATCAGTGAAAGTGCAGCCATCGCACGCAGCAGGGCTGCCTGCAAGGACGGCCGTGAGATTGAAAGTCTGTATTGTTTGGTCATTGTGATTGCGCCTCCATCGCGGGTTAGACGTGGCGGCGAGGAAATGGTGAGGCAGGAAAACCGGGAAGCTCGATCCGTATGCGGGCTTATGGATTTTGCGCGATCGCGCGGGTTGCAGATCGCGGCCTGAAGCTTGCCTTCATGGCGTATTATTGTTGCGTTGTTGTACTTAAGAGGCCCCATGAGCTGGCTCCAGAACAAATTCGAGAAGAACTTCATGATCTCGACGGTGGACTACGTCTTTAACTGGGCGCGCAAGTCGGCGCTGTGGCCAATGACCTTCGGCCTGGCGTGCTGCGCCATCGAGATGATCGCGTCATCCACCGCCCGCTTCGATATTGCGCGCTTTGGGTCCGAGGTCTTCCGTCCGAGCCCTCGCCAGTCTGATCTGATGATCGTTTCGGGCACGGTTACGCTCAAGATGGCGCCGATCGTGAAGCGTATTTACGACCAGATGCCGGAGCCGAAATGGGTCATCTCGATGGGCGCATGCTCGTCGGTGGGCGGGCCATTTAATACCTATGCGGTGCTGCAGGGCGTAGACCGCATCGTGCCGGTCGATGTTTACGTGATCGGCTGCCCGCCGCGGCCGGAAAATTTGTTTTACGCGCTGCTCAAACTGCAGGACAAGATCGACACTATGACGCTGGCCAAGAAGCCGACCGAAGTGCGCCTCGAAGAGAGCATGATGGAAAACTTCAAGCGGCAGGTGATGGTTGCGCAGACGATGCAGCCGAAATAGAGCAGCTCTCAGCTCTCAGGTGTTAGCTCTCAGCTCGTAGTGGTCAGTTAATCCACTCCTATATACTCTTGTCATCCAGAGCGAAGGACTTAGTTCTTCTCGACTCTTTCTATGCCATTTACGAAACTTGGTGCCCAATCCGATCTGCCCGCCGTTAACGAAGTCAAAGAACTCCCCTGTGCCGACAAACTGATTTGCGTGGCCAATGTCGACGGAGACATCTGCGCGATGGAAAATACCTGCCTGCACATGGGGGGCCCGCTTGGCGAGGGCGTAATCGAAAAAGGAAAAGTAATTTGCCCTTGGCACGGCTGGGCCTGGGATCCGAAGACCGGACAGGGCCCCGGCCCCGGCGCGAAACTTGCGGTGTATCCGGTGAAGGTTGAGGGCGGGGACGTGCTGATCGAGATTTGACGCGGCACTTGATTGGCCTCTCAGCCACGTCTAAAATGTCCATGTGGCTTGGAGGTACGTATGGCCGAACAAAGCATCAAGAAATCACTGACCACCGATTCGCTGCAAAAGTCGATCGTCCATACTCGGCCCAAGCCGACAACCCAGGCGCCAAAATTGAAGCGGCCCCCTCAGTCAAACAAATAGAGCCTTAAAGCTTGCAACTACCGCAAGCATAATCTGTGTCGCTGCCACTCTCGGAACCCGTTGAGCATGTCGCGGAGTTCATTGTCTACGCAATGCCGGGATTCCTGGCTTTGCATATTTACAGAAGTGCTATCCGGTCAAAGGACTTAGCGAGTTCCTACAAGTTACTTGGAGCCTAATCTATGGTGTTGTCCTTGCAACCCTCGTTCGAGCGTCGACTTATCAGTGTTTACGGACGACGGAGCGATCTACATGGGAAAAACGACCAGCAAAGAAAAGCGAAGACAATACCTTACCCTTGCCGCACCCCGTAATTGCCGCACTCGCAACCCCATCTCGCCCTCGGCGCGGTCGTCCCTAGCCCAACACCTTCAAAAATTGTCCCGGCTGTTCATATCCCGGAAACACATTCTTCAAATCGTGATTCCCCAGATAGCGTGACACGGCTTCGCTGAGCACCAGCCTGAAGTCTGTCGTTACGGCGAGATCACGGCCTTCGTATAACTGCGATTGCACGAGCCCCGGCCAGCGTCCGTAGACTCTGCCGCCGCGCACTGGGCCGCCGAGGACGAACATGACGTTGGCGTGGCCGTGGTCGGTGCCGCGGTTGCCGTTCTCGCGCGCTGTGCGGCCGAACTCCGACATGGTGACGACGACTGTGTCTTCTCCGAGATCGCCGAGGTCCGTCCAGAAGGCGGCGATGGATTGCGAAAAGTCGCCGAGCACGTTGGCGATCTGTCCTTGCGTGCTGCCTTCGTTGACGTGGTGATCCCATCCGCCGATATCGGCGAAGGCGACCTGCACGCCGACGTTTGCCTTGATGAGTTGCGCCAGTTGACGCAGGCTGTCGCCGAAGCGTCCCTTGGGGTAGTTGGCGCCCGGCGCGGGATTGTACTTCGCTGGGTCCGCCGCTCGCAGCATCTTCACCGCGTCAAATGTTTCCTGCCCGGTGCCATGCAAAACGGTATCGACGGAATTTTCGTACATCGCTTCAAACGTGTTCGAGATCGGCGTCGCCTTGGGATTCTTTCCGCCAATCGAAAAATCGTTCAGGTTGTTGAGCGCGACCGCCGGCTCTTTGCCGGAGAGAATGCGCGGCAGCGACGGTCCGAGCGCGATGGCGCGGAAGGCGGAAGGATCGGCGCCGGTTGCGGCTGATTTGCCGGAGCCGGATTTGTCTGCCACCGATCCCGGCGAACTTGCCGCCGGCAAATCGTGCAGACAGCGGTTCAGCCAGCCATCGTCGGTGGCCTTGATGCCGGGTGTGCCTGACTCCATGAAATCCTGCGCGTCAAAGTGCGAGCGCGTTGGATCAGGCGATCCTGCGGCGTGCACGATGGCGAGATGCTTTTGCTTCCAGAGCGGCTCGAACGACGACATTGCCGGATGCAGTCCGAAAAAGCCGTCGAGTTCGAGTACAGACTTTTTCGGAATATTGATGGTTGGACGCATCGCGTAGTAAGCCGCCTCGCCGTGCGGCACGACGATGTTCAGCCCGTCCGCGGCACCGCGCTGAAAGATGACGACCAAGCGCTTATTGCGCAGCCCCGGATCGGCCGCGCCATAAGCAGCGCGCGCCAGGAAACTCGGCAGCACGGCCGTCCCGACTGCGGACAGCGCGCCATTGCGAAGGAATACTCTGCGAGTGATGGACATAAAAAACCAGCTTTCAGTTATCCGTTGTCAGTTGTCAGTTGTCAGTATTCAGAAG
>JBAWAI010000091.1:0-5140 GCA_049589215.1 Terriglobales bacterium
GATGTCCGCGTCGGGAGACGCAGAAGCCGATGTCGTTTATGCCAATTACGGAACGCCCGAAGACTTCGACAAGCTGAAGCAGATGAACGTCGACGTGCGCGGCAAGATCGTAATAGTCCGTTACGGCCAGAACTTCCGAGGAGTCAAAGCCTTCGTCGCGCAGGAGCGTGGCGCCGCGGGCGTCGTAATTTATTCCGATCCGAAAGACGATGGCTATTATCGCGGCGATCCTTATCCGAAGGGTCCATGGAGACCCGCGAGCGGCGTGCAGCGCGGGTCGATCGGATACATGTTCCAATTCCCCGGCGATCCGACGACGCCCGGAATCGCATCGACTCCCAACCTGCCGGATTCGAGGCGCGTCTCTCCGGCTGACTCTGAGCAGATGCCAAAGATTCTTGTCACGCCGCTCTCCTACGCTGATGCGCAGCCAATCCTCGAAAACCTTGGTGGACCAGATTCGCCGCGCGAGTGGCAGGGAGCATTGCCGTTCACTTATCACCTCGGTCCCGGGCCAGCGAAGGTGAAGTTGCACCTCAGGCAGGATTACAAATTCCACACCATTTGGGATGTCATTGGCAAAGTGCCCGGAGCTTCGTCGCCCGACGAGCTGGTCGTTGCGGGTAATCATCGCGATGCTTGGGTCTTCGGTGCGGTCGATCCAAATAGCGGAACTGCGGCAATGCTCGAGACTGTGCATGGAGTCGGCGAACTCCTGAAGTCAGGCTGGAAGCCGAAGCGCACGATCGTGTTTGCCAGCTGGGACGCGGAAGAAGAAGGCTTGATGGGTTCGACCGAATGGGGTGAAGATCACGCGCAGGAACTCGCCAATGCTGACGCGTACTTCAATATGGATGTCGGTGTCTCGGGCAAAAAATTCGGAGCTTCGGCGGAGCCGACGCTGAAGGAATTTATTCGCGAGATCACCAAGGCCGTGCCCTCGCCCGAGGGCGGAACCGTATACGACGAGTGGAAAAAATCGCTTCGCCCCAAAGATGAGAATCGTCCCCAGGAAAATTCCCGCGCTCCGGTAGCCGAGGTTTCGGGCGATGTTCCAATCGGCGATCTCGGCAGCGGTTCTGATTACTCGGTTTTCATCGAGCACCTCGGCGTTCCGTCGACCGATATCGGATCGAATGGCCCGTATGGTGTTTATCACTCCGCGTTCGACAACTTTGCCTGGTTCAAAAAGTTCGGTGATCCCGATTTTCTCTACGAGCAGCAGATGGCCCGGGTCTACGGCTTAGAGGCACTGCGCATGGCCGGCGCCGACGTGCTGCCTTACGACTACGAGGATTACGGGAAAGAAATTCTTGTTTACCTCGATGCGGCGAAAAGCAAAGCGCGCGACAAGTTCGGCGATAAAGCGCCCGATTTCTCCGCCGCTGTGAATGCTGCACGCCACTTGCAGGAAGCCGGCGCGAAAATCTTGCAGAAGCAGCGCAAACTCCCGGCCGCGCCCGAGCGGCTGAATACGACGCTTCGCCAGGCAGAGCGCGCCTTGCTGATCCCAGAAGGACTTCCTGGTCGTCCCTGGTTTCGTCATTCCATTTATGCGCCGGGGCAGTATACCGGCTACGCCGCAGTCGTAATCCCCGGAGTGAGCGAAGCCATCGATCGCGGCGACCTTCCGCGTACCCAGCAGCAGATTGGCACGCTCGCAGCGGCGTTGAATCGAAGCACCCAGGTTCTTCAGCAGTACAAGTAAGCGGTCGAGGCAACGAATCTGAGCGATCGACTTGAACAGATAAGAATCGAACTTCGCCTCGATGTAATCTCATGCATCTGTGTCAATACTTTCGCTTATGTCATTGAACGCGGGTGCAGCCCTTCAGAGCGTGCTGCATGACCTGCCTTCGGCAGGCCTGACCACGTATCTCGCGCTTTTCCCGATCGTTAATCCCTTCGGAGGCATTCCGCTATTTTTCAGCTTGACCACCGACTTTACTCCGGAGGAACGCAACCACACGGCATTAAAGACGTCTTTCTACGTGATTGCGATTCTGGTCATCTTTATGTTGTTCGGCCGCTTTGTGCTGAACTTTTTCGGCATTTCGCTGCCCGTGTTGAAAATTGCCGGCGGATTGATCGTCGCCAATACAGCGTGGGGTATGGTCACAGGGTCGAGCCGACTGACGCGGGACGAGAATCACGAAGCGTTCACGAAAGAAGATATTTCACTCACGCCCATGGCGATGCCAATGCTCTCGGGGCCGGGCTCGATCGGAGTGGTGATGGGCCTCGCAGCAAGCGCCGGTAATTTGCTCACCTATGTCGGGATGATTCTTGGCATCCTCGCCATCGGCCTGACCGTGTACCTGTTTCTGCGGCTGGGCGGTCCATTCGTGAAGCGTCTTGGTCCGGGCGCCGTCGGCGCGATCAGCCGGATCTTCGGATTCCTGATACTGGCGATCGCAGTGCAGCTGGTTTGGGATGGCGTCGCTGACTTTAAGGGGTGATCGCCGTTACGCAGTCCTGACTTCCCTAGTGCGAGGCGCTGGCCCTTTTAGCGGCTTCGGATGCTTCTTTTTCCATGTATCGGCCGACCAGGGCGGCGCAGGACTCTATGAATTTCTGTTCGGGGGCGTCGAAGGTGTCGTTAAAGTAGCTCTCGATGCAGAGCTCGGCGACCATTCGCTTCTTCGCGAAGATTGGCACCACGATGTTGGACTTCACCATGTCTCCGCCGATATAGCGGGGGTCGGTGGCGACATTGTTGACGCAGACTGTTTGCTGCGTGGTGGCCGCGGCGCCGCACAATCCCTTATCGAGGGGAATGCGATCCAAAGGAACGAAGCTGCCGGCGTAAGGGCCAAGGACTAGCACGTCGAAGGCGGGCGCTTCCATGAAGTAGAAGCCGACCCAGTTGTAGCGCGTCAGTTCCTCGTGAAGCCGCTGCGCGATATGCTCCATAAAGGGCTCAAGACCATCGGCCGCGGGGGTGTGCGCCTCGAATTCATGGAGCAGAAATTCGTGATTGGGCATGCTGGCGAGAGTCTCCTTTTTTGTGGGGCCAGACTAGTGGTCATTGTATGCGCGTTTAGTGGGGTTGCCAGATAGCGGACGGGGTACGGCTTTAGGTTGGACGGCGTGACCCGCAAATATATGATGGATGCGGTTAAGCTCGAACCGTCGACTGGTTCGAACGGGGTCACCATGAAACAAATCCCACTACTTTTGACGCTCGCCGCGGTCATGTTGATACCCTATGCGGTGGCACAGCCCACTGCCAGGACTTTGTTCCCGACGGACTCCGAGATACGCCAGATTCTTATTGATCGTGTCGACAAAGAACACCAGAGTGTCGGCATCGTGGTCGGCGTCATCGAGCCCGCGGGCCGAAGAGTGATTGCTTATGGCAGCCTGGACAAGGGCGACAAGCGGGCGATTGATGGCGACACGGTATTCGAGATTGGTTCCATTACAAAGGTATTTACCTCATTGCTGCTGGCCGATATGGTGCAGCGTGGCGAAGTCGCGCTGACCGACCCGGTTGCCAAGTATCTTCCGCCGGGAGTGAAGATGCCGGAGCGCGGCGGACGGCAGATTACGTTGCAGGATCTGGCCACGCACACATCGGGATTGCCGCGCCTCCCTCCGAACCTCGCGCCGAAAGATCCGGCGAACCCGTATGCGGACTACACGGTCGAACAGCTCTATCAATTTTTATCGAGTTATCAACTTACTCGCGACATAGGTTCGCAGTATGAGTATTCCAACCTGGGCGGAGGGCTGCTTGGGCATGCGCTTGCCCGGCGCGCCGGTATGGATTACGAGGCATTAGTGCGAACGCGCATTTGTGAACCGCTTGGGATGAAGAGTACCAGCATTACTCTTTCTTCCGGGATGAAGGCGCGAATGGCGGTGGGACACGACCGGTCACTGGACGCAGTCGAAAACTGGGACTTACCGGCGCTCGCCGGGGCCGGCGGGTTGAGGTCGACCGCCAATGATCTGCTGACGTTTTTGGCCGCGAACCTTGGTTATACAAAATCGGCCCTTGCGCCCGCGATGGCCGCAATGCTGGCGACGCGGCGGCCGACGGACGTGCCGGGGCTGGAGATCGGGCTCGGGTGGCACATCCTGACGAAAGATGGGCGCGAGATCGTCTGGCACAACGGCGGCACGGGCGGATTTCGAACATATTTTGGATTCGATCTGAAGAGCCGGACGGGCGTAGTGGCGCTCTCGAATACTTCGACTACGACCGGGGTTGATGACATTGGACAGCATCTGCTCGATGCGAGCTTTCCGCTGATTCAGCCGCCGAAAGAACACAAACAGGTAGCCGTAGACCCCAAGCTGTTCGACAGGTACGTCGGCCGCTACGAACTGGCGCCGACTTTTGTTGTGACCGTGACGCGAGAGGGTGACCGGTTTTTTGGCCAGGCCACGGGCCAGTCAAAGTTCGAAATGTTTGCCGAGGGCGAGAAGGATTACTTCCTAAAGATTGTTGACGCTCAGATCAGCTTCGAAACTGATACTGACGGAAAAGTGACCGGGCTGACCTTGCACCAGAATGGGGCGAATAAGTATGGGAAACGGGTCGAGTAGATCCGCGAGTTAGTAATTGTTACTTGATCGTGACCAACCTATCGACTAACTCCGAGTAATCCTTCTTATCGAGCCCGTGTACTTCCTTGTTATACTCGTCAACCTTCGCCGAGTAATTCATTGAGCAGAACTTTGGGCCGCACATGGAGCAGAAAGCTGCAGTCTTGTAACCTTCCTCAGGCAGCGTTTCGTCGTGCATTGATCGAGCCGTCTCGGGGTCGAGCGATAACTCGAACTGCTTCTCCCAGTCGAACTTATAACGGGCATAACTGAGCGCGTCATCGCGATCGCGCGCGCCGGGACGATGGCGGGCAATGTCTGCGGCGTGGGCTGCAATTTTGTAGGCGATGATGCCGTCTTTTACATCTTTGTCGTTGGGCAGGCCGAGATGCTCTTTCGGAGTTACATAGCAGAGCATCGACGCGCCATACCAGCCGATCATGGCCGCTCCAATGGCCGACGTGATGTGGTCGTAGCCAGGCGCGATGTCGGTCACGAGCGGACCGAGCGTGTAGAACGGAGCTTCATAGCAAAGCTCGTTTTCTTTTTCGACCTGCTCTTTGATCTTGTCGAGCGGAATGTGGCC
>JBAWAI010000092.1:0-2564 GCA_049589215.1 Terriglobales bacterium
CTAGCAGAACCGAAGTTACCTGACATCGTTTGGAGAGAGGTCAAGAATTTCAATGAACTTAGTAGTTCCGTGCTTATTTCGCGTTCTGGGCGAAGCTCACTCCATTCATGATCTCCATACCCATAAAAATTAACATGTCCCGTAAAGAATACAACTGCATTAGGAAATTGCCTAAAGCATTTGCATTGCATTTCAAGATACCTGGGATGCCACAGGTCATCATGATCGAGAAAGGCGACTAATTCCCCTCTCGCCCGGTTACAGAGTTCACTGCGGGCGATTGCGACACCGCTATTCTGCTGTTGGAATACCGTTACCTGCGGGTAGCGCGACTTCAGAATCGCGACCGTATCATCAGTGCTGCCATCGTCCATGATTAGTATTTCACACGGAGGTACAGTTTGTCGCAGCACCGATTCTACGGTAGCTCCAATGACACGCGAAGAATTATACGTGGGGATAATGACACTCACAGGCACGGATCTGTCGCCGGACGTCATTGAACCGTCTTTCTGAAAACGGCTTGAATAATCTCGCCTGGGCCGGAAAGGGCAACAGCCCGATCTAATACCGGTAGGAGCGCCATCCGAAACACTTTACGAACCAGTTTCCAAGCAAAACTGGGGGTTTTGGATCTTGACAGAGGCACTCGTGAACCACCCGTCGCTTGAAGCATCTCGTCTATTAAGTATCTGGTGCTATGTTCAAAAAACGGCTCCCGGTGGGTAGCAAGAAATAGCTCTTCAAATCCAATCGATCCTGTCATTTTCCGCAAGGTCAGAGGCGAAAAATGGTACAAGTGCCTCGGCAGCTCCAACGCATACCAATACGAGCGAAACACTCGGGATGCGCCGGAATCAATATTAGGCAAGAAAACAACAAAGACCCCTCCGGGTTTAAGCCATTCCCAAACTTTTGTTAGTATCTCTCGAGGGTGATACATATGCTCAAGGACGTGGAAGCAGGTAATGGCGTCAAAGGTGTCAGCTAGGTAAGGAGCATCAATGATATCGCCCACAAAAACCTCGGCACCGCTTGCTGCCTCTGCTGTTTTCGCAGACTTGGGAGACATTTCTATCCCGTAGAGGTCCCACGGCTGATTTTTTAGTGATCTTAGAAAACCTCCCGAACTACAGCCTAGGTCGAGAAGTTGCCCGGCAGACTTGTGGCGTAACAGCACCTGCTGAGGAACACGCCAGCGCGCTTCTAATTGCCTCTCACCCACCTCTGCAATCTGTTGGTCGTAATCTGAGCCATAGTGGAGGGCCATCTCCTTTTCGCCCGGAGCATTGTCCAACCATACAAGCGAGCAAAGTGAACAACGAACTAAACGGTACAATTCCGTCCTTCCGTGAAATCGGTCCGGAGCCGACATGTAAGGGATGGCGTTTCGTTCGCCGCAGTTGGCACAGGTTCTACCCGGCGACGCTAGTGGTGATGACTGGAGCACTAAAGGCTGTAGAGAAGATGTCATTACGAGATTTCGCCTCCGATTGACGCTGTAGTTCGCGGTCAAGAGGGTAAGTTGGTCTCCGCGCATCCGGCCGTCACACGCAAACTACCGGACCGCGAGTCTACTGCCGCAGGTTGACCGTAGTTACCGATCGCTCGCTGGTAAGCACCTGCCAATCGGCGTCCGGCTGCATTCCATGTCCATCCCATGCGACTCTGGAGGGCACCCGCGCGTAGTCTTGCCAGCAAATGGGGATGGCCATATATATCCGCTATCTGCTCGCTTAATGTCGTCACGTCGCCCACGTTGTGAACAAGGGCATTCTCCATGTGCTGACACATTTCGGTGCAGGCAGAGGACGCGAGAGGTACACATCCTGCGCCGATGGCCTCCGCGCAAACTAGCGCGAAGCCCTCCTCAATCGAGGGCATGAGAAGCACATCGGCATCTTGCATCAGCTGGGGCACATCGTGACGGTGGCCCAGCTGGACAATGCTCGGATGCGACAAATCAGCCTTGAATCGATCTTTGTATTCTTGCGTCAGTTCTCCCGCGATGAGGAAGATCCCATCCCTGCTGGCAGGCGAAGACAACCACGCCTCGGTTGCCAAATGAAGTCCCTTACGAACCGCGTCAACCCCCACGAAGAGGGCCGTGAATCTCTTCCCGTTTTCGCGTAGCGGCGACGCAGGAAAGTATTTGTTCTCGTCAAACCCGTAACGGTGCCTCAAGAGTTTTCTCCTTGGAAATCCACGCTCAAGAAAACTCTGGGCAGCAAACTCCGACGCGCACAACAGGAAATCACACGCTTCGAATTCCGCTTCTTCACGAGCTAGTACCGAAGTACTAGGTTTGTAATCACCATGCGGCGTCTGGATACCAATCCGCTTGTGTTCGGCTGCAACGACCTCATAACAGAAACGCGTGTGTGCGTTAGGTCGTTCCAGTACCGTCGGTATACCGAGACGCCGCGCGGCCTTGATGGTCTCAAGAGCAGCGCAAGGCCACACATGAACTATATCAACTTGTCCTGCAAGCTTCTCCAAGCGTCGAGCCACGATTCTGTCGTGCAGCGCGAGCGTCCTCAACCTTCCCAACAGCTTGTATGGTA
>JBAWAI010000093.1:0-7550 GCA_049589215.1 Terriglobales bacterium
GAGGTGCTTGATATAATCCGCAAAGAAAGTATAATTGGTTTCAGATCAATTCGTTGAATGGGCTGCAAGATGGAAACTCGTCTTGGGGAAGAACTCGCGCGACTCCGGCAGGTGAAAGGCCGGAGTGTGAGCCTGCGGGAAGTGGAACGGCAGACGGGGATTTCAAACGAATATCTCTCGCAGCTGGAGCGGGGGGTTGCGAGCAAGCCCGCGCCGGATGTTCTGCAGAAGCTAGCGAAGTTCTATGGCACACCATACGAATCGCTTCTGGTCGCGGCTGGATACCTAAAGGAGAAAGCCGGGAAAACCCCGCGCGTTATCCCGCGTGACGTCGAAGCAATGGCTCAGAGTGCGCAGTTCTCGGGCGAGGAATGGGACGAGGTCCGAAACTTCATGGCGTTCCTGGCGACTAAAAGGAAGCCTTAATGAGTAAGTCTGCGATCCGTTTGTGATCCGTTAGCACTGCTTACCACTGTCTTCCATCGCTTCCACGGTGCCCGCCGTGCGCTCTATGTTGTTGAAACTACGTTTTGAAGTAAATTCGAATCCCACTCTCTCCGCCAATTTATCATCTAACTTATTTATTTTCAATAAGTTACGTAAAAAACTAATAAGGCTCAAAAGCAGATGCATAGAGGGAAAAGGCGATTAGGATTCATTGCTTCACTCTAGCTCGGTTCCTCCCTCAATTCCATGACATGGCCCAGAATTCGGATTGGTTGGAGCCTTCGGCAATCAATTGTTCCCATGGAATAGTTCTGGGTAGTTTGCAACCATCCGGGCATTCAAGATCAAAATGATCAAATCATCGAAGCCAAGGGCCGTGCCCTGCCTGGCTGTCACTGGAAAGGTCGGGGCTTCCATCACATCGCTTCCGCGGATTGAGTCCGTAGGATTCTGACGACTCAAATTGCAAAGGCCAAATCGCAACAGAACGAAATTCCCGGTTTCGGCTTGCTACCTTGAGGAGGTTGAGCTTTGGGCGGAGCGCCGAAGAAAGTCCCGCCTGCCAACAGCGCATCGATCGCTTGTACGAGATCGCGAGCCGCTTGCGATTTTAGGACGTATCCTTGAGCCCCGGCTTTGCGAACTTCTGTCTCGAGTCTTTCCGATTGATGCGTCGTGAAAATCAAATGCGGAGTCTGCAGTCCCAGTTTTCGCATCCGAGAGGATGCTTCGAGTCCGCTCATCCGAGGCATCGTGATGTCGAGGATCACAAGGTCCGGCTTTAATTCTCGGACTTGCTGGATTGCTTGTTCTCCATCTGTGGCTTCCCCACAAATCTCCCAATCCGGTCGGGACTTTGCGAGAAGAGATCTGAGCCCTTCTCGGAGGACTTCATGGTCGTCAACAATTAGAATTCGTGCGCTCATAGAACACCTGGGGATATTCAATGTGGACACCGACTCTAATTGCAATCAGGGAGAATCAGTAGCAATGCCTGAGGGCTCCGTAAAAGGGACGGTTGCGTGCACCATGGTTCCACTCTCACCAGAAGATACGTCTAACGTCCCCCCGATTTGGCGCAGCCGTTCACTCATACCCCGCAAGCCGACTCCAAGCGATCCCATCCAGTCCTGGGCGGCCTGTTCGAGCATCGCGTTCGGAAGCCCTTTTCCGTGGTCTATCACTTCCAGAGCTACTCCGCCATCTGCGTGAGAAATGTGGATATCCGCGCTATTGCTTCCCGAATGCCTCTGGACATTGGTCAAGCTTTCCTGCAGGACGCGAAATAGCACCAATTCGGCATCTCGGGACAAACGCCCAAGGTCTTCGGGGACCTGGAAGCTAGTCTTGATCCCACTTCTCTTCGAAAATCCTTCCAGGTACCAGGGAATCGCGGACGCAAGCCCCATCTCTTCGAGCATGGGAGGGTACAAGAGGTAGGAGATTGTCCGAACTTCCTTGACACACTCTTCCACCAGATTTGCGCACTCTGCATTTTCCTCCGCTGTGGCCGGAGAAGAACCCATCGAGTCCAGCTTCATCTTTAGGACCGAGAGGTATTGGCCTAAGCTGTCGTGAATCTCTCGTCCGATTCGGCGACGTTCTTCATCTTGCGTCCGGAGCAAATGGAGCGACAGATCCCGGAGTGATCTTTCAGATTCCTGCAATTTCAGTCGCGATTCTGCTAGCGACCTTTCCGCGAGCATCCGTTCTGTGAAATCCCGGGTGACTTTCGTGAATCCCAGTAAGTCTCCGCTGTTGTCCCTTACCGGGGTGATGATTACATTGCCCCAGAATCTCGATCCATCCTTTCGGATGCGCCAACCTTCGTCCTCAAATCGCCCTTCCCTCGTAGCAACTTTTAATTCCCACGCAGGCTTGCCCGCGCGCACATCTTCTTCGGGATAGAAGCGGGAGAAATGCTGGCCGATAATCTCTGATGCCTTATAGCCTTTGATGCGTTCGGCCCCGGTGTTCCAAGTGGCGACGCAGCCCTCGGGGTCCAACATGAAAATCGCGTAGTCCTGTACAGCCTCCACAAACAAACGAGACCGCTCTTCACTTCTACGGAGAGCCAGTTCGATACGCCGACGCTCTGTGAGATCGCGGGTCACCTTTCCAAAGCCGATCAGTTTGCCATTTGAATCTCTGATTGCGGTGATGGTGACGCTAGCCCAGAACTTCGAGCCGTCCTTGCGCACTCGCCATCCTTCATCCTCGACCCAGCCCTCTTTTGCAGCCAAGTCTAGGAGACTCTGAGGTCTGCCTGCTCGAACATCTTCCTCCGGATAGAAGACGGAAAAATGTCGCCCAATAATTTCCGACGCTCGGTATCCTTTGGCGCGTTCAGCTCCCCAATTCCATGTAGAAATCCGACCCTCGGTATCCAGCATGAAAATCGCATAGTCCTGAAGACTTTCTATGAACAATCGGAAGGGTTCCTGTCTGTCATACCGCTCGATGTCCGTGGGAGGAGCGAGGTTCCCTTTCGAAGTCTCATGTTGAGGAAGATGCGCGTCTCGACCAAAAATTGCGTCGGATGATTCGTCCCGAACGATACCCGTATGTTCTGCGCAGATTTTCAAAAGAGATTCTGCCATGTCCTGACGGGAAAATCCCTGTATGGGATATGCACAACGGAGAGAAAAGGAGTAGGTCTTCGCCAATTCATTCCACAGTTTTTCAAGCTCAATCGCAGCCTCGGATTGTCCTTCGGCCCACAACAGAGCGACCATCTCTCCAAAAGCGACAACACGATGTTTTTCATCCCGAGAGGCAGAAGCCGCACGCGCGATGATCTCACCCATAGTCCGGGAAAAACGCCCACGATCAGGTCGCCTGTCAACCATAAACTTTGTTAGAACCTCGCTAGCATGCAAGGCGACGTATCTCCCCTCTGCTTCAGCCTTGGAAGGATCAATACCTCGGCTTTTCAATTTATGAGCAAGACCGTCAATATGACCGGCTGTGGCAATGACGATTGCCGAGCTGCCTTCAGCCAGGGCGGTGCCGATATGACCATTTAGCTCGTGCAGCAGCACACCATCATCACCATAGAACTGCACCGTGTGAAGATGGTCGCGCGGTCTCGAATTCGAACTATCCGCCGTGCTCAAGTCGTTGCTCCCAAGACGATTCAGAAAGACCTTACTGTTTAATTTTACTAGCCATGGCAAAATGAATACAAAATTTCAGTGTCGAGAATGCGGCAATCGGTCTCAGTCGCATATACAGAGAACACTGTACCTGCGTTGCGAACCGATCTGGTTAGAATGAGCGCCTTCCAAGGCTGATGGCGAATAGAGGATGTCAATGAACTGGAGAACCAAGTTGATCCACTCAGAGCGCAAGGTTCCGGATGGGTTCCGGTCTCTCGCGACTCCCGGGCGAGAACCTGATCAAGGCTCATTCCGGAATGGAAGCGCTCGAGCACCTGCTGAAAAACGACATTGCCCTGGTGCTTATGGACGTGAGCATGCCGGGAATGGATGGTTTTGAAACGGCGCAGATGATTCACGAGCACCCCCGCTTTCAAAACACACCGATTGTCTTCGTCTCTGGGATTCATGTTTCAGACCTGGACCGGCTCAAGGGATATCAACACGGAGCGGTCGATTACGTGTCCGTTCCTGTAGTTCCGGAACTGCTGCGGGCAAAAGTGAAGGTATTTGCGGAATTGCATCGCAAGACGCAACAACTGGAAGTACTCAATGCCCAGATGACCCGGTTGCAGGACGAAGAGCGCAGACGCATTGCGCGCGAGTTGCACGACAGTGTGGGACAATTGCTCGCCGCAATCAGTATGAACAGTGTTGTGGTAGCAGCGGAATCTGACAAACTAAGCACTGACGCGGCAAAACGTATTTCTGAAAACGCCGCGATGGTCGAGGAGGCTACCCGGCAGATCCGAACCATATCCCACCTGTTGCACCCTCCCTTGCTCGATGAAGCGGGGCTGGCATCTGCGCTGCAGTGGTATGTCGAGGGATTCTCCGCACGCAGCAAGGTCGACGTCAAGCTCGATTGTCCCGAGAGCTTTGACGGTTTGTCCAAAGAGATGGAGCTTTCTGTCTTCCGCGTGGTTCAGGAGTGTCTCACCAATATTCATCGCCATGCTGGAAGTTCGACGGCTGGAATTCGCATCACGCAAGATGAGGCCTCCCTGCGCCTTGAGATCGAAGATGCCGGGAAAGGGATTCCGCTCGCAAACCAGTCCGGGTTCGGGCGGTCGGCCAACGCCGGCGTCGGTGTCCGCGGGATGAGGGAGCGCATGCGGTTGCTAGGTGGCATGCTGTATATCCATTCAAATGACCACGGAACACGCGTAACTGCCATTTTACCCGTGGTGCGCGCCACTGCGCCTACGGCTCGAGAGGTCAACAGCGCGTCGCTCTGACCGGAGAGCCTCGGCAGGAAACCGTGTCGGACCGTGCGAATACCGTAAGGCGATCTCGCGAAGGTACGACGAGCCACGGCTAAGTTCGCCATCTGAGTTCGGCTGTTTTGAAAGACGGTTTCTCTACTCCGGCGCGCTTGTTGATCAATGGCACCCGGCCACACTACGTCAATTCCTTGATGGTCGCTAGCAAGTCCGTGGCGAGACGCCCCTTGTCCAGGCAAGCGTCCTCGCCTGCCTCCATTACCCGAGCCCGGAGATGGGCTGGATCATGCTGGCTCATAACGATGATCTTCGCATTCGGCAGTTCTCGCCGCAGTGCCGGGCGACTTCCAAGCCGCCGATACCGGGCCTGCTGATGTCGAGAAGAATGAGGTCGGGTTGCAGTTGCTGTGCTTTTTTCAGTGCTTCCGTGCCGTCCGGGGCTTCGCCGCAGACCTGCCACTTCGGCTCGGATGACAAGAGCGCAGCCACCCCCGAGACGTACCCTCTCGTTATCATCGGCAATGAGAATACGCAAGAACGTCAGCCTGCAGTGCCCGCCACATTGCTATCCGGCAATGCCAGACGCCTGGTCCTGAAATAGATTTTCTTCCTCTTGAATCTCGGTTGCCGGAATCGGCAGCATGACTGATATTTTCGTGGCTGTTCCCTTCGAAAAAATATTCATCGTACCTTTAAAATGACACACGCGCTCTCGCATGCCGGCAATCCCAACGCCGGAACGCTGCAGGTGAATCCCGTTCAGCTTGTCGGACGGCATTCCTCTGCCCGCATCCTGAATTTCCAGGACAACGCCATCGCTATTACGGAATAGGCGAATCGTCGCCGTCTTACTACCCGAGTGGCGATGAACGTTGGTGAGACACTCCTGCACGACCCGAAACACCGGCCATTTCCATCTCGCCAGGAAGTCTGCCGAAGTCTTCAGGGATGTTCAGGTCTACAAGTAGATCGCTACGGTCCGGAGCGGGCCATCTTCAGCCTTCGCCGTTCAGTCAGGATGGCCTGCCGCCCCTCAGGTTTGCAAATGCTGGTTCTTGTTTTCATATGGGAGAGCTAAACGCCTTTCAAGGTCAGGGTGGCATGTCGTACTTTTAATAGATCTTCAGATCGACCACGGCCCGTCAGCTTGCCACGTATTGTTGAACGCGCTACCAGTTGCCGCTGCGGACAAGGGTGGACCGGCGAACTCCCTGACGACCGAAATAGTTTCATGAAGTCGGGCGGGGGCGGAGTTCAGCCGGGAGCGGCGGAGAAAGGCAGTCCACTGCGTCGATTTTGTTCTGTCGTTCGCAAATTCGTCTTCCAAGCCAACAGGCCGCGCTTCGATCACTGTTCCGCGATGATCAAACGTAGCCTTGATGGCCTTGAGCAGAATCGGTCCATCAAAACCGTACATGCGCGAGAGCGCCCACAGATCGAAGAAATCTTTCATTCGACTGTTCAACATCTCCAGTGCGGTCAACGCCTCCAACTTTTCGGCAACGACTGTCTCCTTGGGATAAGCGCGCAGCACGGGAGGTGAGAATTCAAGAAGCGTAGGATATGCGATTTCGATCACTCCTGGATTTACCACGTCGCCGAAACCAATATCGATTTGCATGGGGATCTGAGCGCGAGCAAGGACTGCGCGGAAATGAACCCGAACTCCTTCGTAGTCAGCGTCCTCTTTGATTCTCGCGACCTTCACGGACTTCGCATCGAACTCGATACCGTCGGGTTCGGACTCGATCTCGCACAACTGGACGAAGAGAGATCGAATGTGCTCAAGCTCATTGCTGGTTCGGCCAAGCAGATCGATGTCCCTGGTGGCGCGTGACAGGGGGGCTCGCCAGGCAGCCAGCAAGAGCGCGCCCTTGAGAATGAATGTTTCCGCATGGCGAGACTTCGAAAGGCGATACAGGAAACGCTCCATGGCGTAATACTGGAGCAATTCCTGGAAGGGCCTTTCTTGAGCGCGCGCCTGATTGAGCAAACGCTGCCGCACCGACGCCCCAAGATCGGCAGTCATAGCACGGCCTCCAGATAAGGACGCATCACTTTTTCAACCCGGCAGATGCGAGCGTATTCCAGCAGCTTGTTGACGGGTAGTCTTCGGACTTTTCCCCGATATGTTCGGAGCGCCTCGACGGCGACATCCATTCCGATCTTATTGCGATATTTGAAGCAGTCGGCAATCGTCTTTTCCATGGAATAAATTTTGACCGGAACCCGATCGATGGTGATCACATCGACTCCCGCATCGAAGGCCCCGTTCGCAAACCAGAAGACTCGAATGGGTATGCCTTGGATCTTGGGAACTTGAGCATGACTGGGGAGCGCAATGTCCACGTTGTGCGGTATCTGCGTGGTGAGCCCGTGATGTGCAAGGGCAGAGATCAGACAGATCACGGCCCGCGGAATGCGGGAAGCCACGGTCACCCACTCCGGATGAGTGAGAGGAGGAGCTTTGGCTAGCCGGTAGAGTCCCCGGCCGACAGACAGAAGTTCTCCGGAATCGCGCAGTTCGTAGAGCGTGCGAGGATGGACCCCGAGGCGCACGGCTTCGCTGGTGCGAAGCATTCCACCATGACGCTGAAAAAGAGATCGTGTTTTCGCGAGATTGCGGGATGGCTCGGACATAGAGAGATGATGGATAGAATACTCGGACATTATACGTCGTTTCCGATGATATTATCCGAATAAAAATTGCTCGGCCGACAGG
>JBAWAI010000094.1:0-4344 GCA_049589215.1 Terriglobales bacterium
GCTTGAAATTCCACGATGGCATCGTCGTTCTTTTTCTCGGCCAGCAGCACGCGTCCGAGTTGGAGATGCAGGCCGCCGTCATCCGGCCGATCGGCAGCCAACCGCCGTAATAACGGTTCAGCATCTGCGAGGCGGCCGGACTTCATATAAATGTTGGTGAGGCCGATGGCGGCTTCGGTTGAGTGTGCGTCGATCTCCAGCACCTTTTTGTATTCGGTTTCGGCGGCGGTAAAATCCTTCTGTCTTTCGTCGAGGAGCCCAGCAGAAAGATGAGGCTCCAGGTCGGTGGGAGTTAACTCGGCGGCCTTACTGTAGGCGACGAGAGCCTGCGCCGGGTCGCTGTTTCCAAGCGTATGGCCGAGCGAGAGCCACGCGCGAGCTCGCCCTTCTTCAACGTGAGCGGTTGGGGTGAGGGTGGTGGCGGCGCGCAGATACTTCTCGGCTTCGGGATTGTGGGTGCGCTCCAGCATCAGGCCGAGGTTCAGGTTCGACTCAAAAACATCGGGCTTCGCGGCCACGGATTTGCGATAAGCCGCGATTGAGTCATCGGAGCGGCCAAGGTGATTCAAAACGAATCCCAGGTCGAACCATGCCTGATAAGCCCATTTTTCTTTATTCTCGGGATCGCGCTCGACCGCTTTTTTCAGCAGCGTTTCAGCGGAAGAGAAGTTGCCCTTCTGAATGGCGTCTTCGGCTTGTGCGATTTGGGGCGGCTGATCTTCGATCGTTTCACGGTGGTGGCGCACCGTGGTGTGGCTCTCGATGCCCTGCGCAATGGCGCCGGTCGCCAGGGCGGCGATGAGGGCGGCAAGTGAGATTGCCGGAAGACAGTTGGCGAAGCGGGGCATTTGAGCACGCGACGTCATTTTCAAGAGCCAGTCTAAACCCACAATTCGTAAGACGCCGAAGCCGTGGATAATGGATTCCTGCGCCAAATTATTCTTGCTACATGAGAGTGGTCGCGCATCGGCGTCGACTTACTTCTCATCATGGCGATGCCCGTTGCCGTTCAAGACGTGCTTCAGATACTGACCCGTGTAGGAGTTTTCCAAATCGGCGATTGTCTCCGGCGTGCCAGCGCCTACCACTCTTCCGCCACGCTCCCCGCCTTCCGGTCCGAGATCGATCACCCAATCCGCGGTTTTGATTACCTCAAGATTGTGTTCAATGACGATGATCGAGCCGCCGGCGTCAATTAGACGGCGGAAGGCAAAGAGCAGTTTGCTGACATCATCGAAGTGCAGACCGGTGGTGGGCTCGTCGAAAATGTAGAGGACACGACGCTTGCGGCGCCGGGCATCACCGCTTTCGCCCTGACTGGCATAGGCACGTGGGCCGCCCTGAAGGTGCGCCGCCAGTTTCATGCGTTGCGCTTCCCCTCCCGAAAGCGTGGTGGCGGACTGGCCAAAGCGCAAGTAGCCCAGCCCGACTTCATCCAGCACGCGAAGTTTGTCCGTGAGCCGCGGAACATCGGCAAAAAACTTCAGCCCCTCGCGTATGGTCAGGTTCAGAACTTCGTGAATGTTCTTGCCCTTGTAACGGATCTCGAGCACCTGCGGCTTGTAGCGCGTGCCTTTGCATTCGTCGCAAACGAGTTCGACATCGGCGAGGAACTGCATTTCAACCGTGACTACGCCATCGCCCTGGCAAGTCTCGCAACGGCCGCCGGGGACGTTAAAGGAAAAATGACCCGCTGAAAAACCACGTTTCTTCGATTCGGGCAGGGCCGCGAAAAGCTCGCGGATAATGTCGAACGCCTTGATGTAAGTGACCGGGTTCGAGCGCGGCGTGCGGCCAATCGGCGATTGATCAACCAGCACAACTTCGTCGAGCCATTCATCGCCCTCGATCCTGTCCCAGAGCGGAGCAGTCGGTGCGTTGCCGTTCGAAAGTCGTTTGGCGGCAGTGAGCCCTTGATAGAGCACGTCGTGGAGCAGGGAAGATTTCCCTGAACCGGAGACGCCCGTGATCGCGACCAGCATATCGAGCGGAATTTCCAGATCGATGCGCTTCAGGTTGTGTGCGCGAGCGCCAGTCACGCGAATTTTGTGCGACCCCGGCACACGCCGCTTGGGCGGAATCTGTATATGCAATTCGTTGGCGAGATAGCGGCCGGTCAATGACTGCGGCGTCCGGAGAATCTCATCGTACGTACCATCGCCAATAACCTTTCCGCCGCTTTCCCCGGCCCCGGGACCGAGATCGACGATTCGATCGGCGGCGCGCATGATGTCGGGATCGTGCTCGACAACAAGAATCGTGTTTCCGAGATCGCGCAGCCCATGCAGGATCTTGATCAGCCGGAATGTGTCGCGGCTGTGCAGCCCGATCGACGGCTCATCGAGCACATAAAGAGTGCCGACCAGACGCGATCCGAGCGACGTCGCCAACTGAATTCTCTGCGCTTCGCCGCCGGAGAGCGTAGAGGACAGGCGATTCAGTGTCAGATACTCGAGTCCAACGTCGTTGAGAAAGCGCAGGCGCTCTCGCAGTTCGACGAGCAGCCGGTCGGCAATCGCCGCTTGCGCCGGCGTGAGTTCGATCTGGTCGAAGAAGCGAGCAGCCTCTTCCACCGTCATGCTGCAAACCTGGCAAATGTTCCGGCCTTCGATCTTGACCTGCCGTGCCTCGGTGCGCAGTCGAGTGCCGCTGCATGTGGAGCATAGCGAATAGCCGCGATAACGGCTAAGAAAGACGCGCACGTGCAGCTTGTATTTCTTGCGCTCGAGGTGCTGAAAGAATCCGCGCACGCCACCGAAGCGGCCTTCGCCTTCGGTGACCAGCCGTTGCTGTTCGGCCTCAAGCTCATACCACGGCACATCGAGCGGAATTCCGGCTTGCTTTGCGAAGCGCTTTAGCTCCGTGAATAGCGGCCGGTACTTTGGCTTCGTCCACGGCTCGATCGCGCCTTCATTGAGCGTCTTGCCCTTGTCGGGTATGACGAGATCAAGATCGAAATCGATGGTGTTGCCAAACCCCTGGCAGCGCGGACACGCGCCATACGGATTATTGAAGGAGAACAGACGCGGCTCCGGCTCGTCATAGCGAGAACCATCATTCTTGCATTCAAAGCGCTGCGAAAAGCGCAGACGCTGTGGAGTCTCTCCATCGCCCGGCACGGTTTCGAAGATCACTTCGCCTGACTCGCGGTAAGCGATCTCGACCGCATCGACGATGCGCGAGCGCTCGCTCGCCGAAACAGCCAGCCGATCAACCAGAGCAAATACGGGCTCGGCAAAATTTACGTCAAGCAACGACTCCGGAGTGGAGAACTCAAAGACCTGCCCATTCTGGAAGAGCCGGTTGAACCCGCGTTTGCGCAGATCGAAGAGTCGGGTCTTCAGCGCTTCGGAGAGCGCGGCTGCGGCATCTTGCCCTTTGCCGCCCGCCGCCGCTTTCGCAGCTAACCCTCCGGAACCACGGGCTGCTGCTCCTTTTCGCGCGCGCGCCTTCTTTTTCTCAGGCGGACTCTTTTCGGCGCTGGCTACAACCGGGTCCGCGAGCCCAAGAGGGAAAAGTACATTGAGGCGCACGCCGTCGCCGAGCGCGAGAATGCGCGCCGCAACCTCATCCACGGTGTCTTTCTTGACTTCCTGTCCGCAGACCGCACAGTATGTGCGGCCGATGCGGGCAAAGAGCAGCCGTAGGTAATCGTAAATCTCGGTCGCCGTGGCCACTGTCGACCGCGGATTCCGGGTGGAATTCTTCTGTTTGATCGCAATTGCCGGCGCAATGCCCTCGATCAAGTCAACGTCGGGCTTCTCGATTCGCTCAAGAAACTGCCGCGCGTAGGCCGACAACGACTCCACGTACCGGCGCTGCCCTTCGGTGTAAATTGTGTCAAAGGCAAGCGACGACTTGCCGGAGCCGGAGACGCCGGTGACAACGGTGAGGGCGTTGTTCGGGATTTCAAAATCGATATTCTTGAGGTTATGAACCCGGGCCCCGCGAACAATAATGCTGTCTGTTGACATCTTCCCCTGGAGAGCGACAACCACTCGGCCCACTCGCGCAAGTTCACAGGCGCTACGGATGGGCCAAAAGCGTTACCGAATCTTTCTATTATAAATGCTAATGGTGACCAGACCGGTCTTTTGTACCAAGCGGAGTGTTAGTGTAACTCCTTGTTAGATATTTGTCCGTCGTAGCCGCCGGGGGTGTGGGGATGTGGGAAACGCGGAGCGTTTTCCATATCTCCATGCCCTGCTTCCTTCGGTAAGATTGCTTGCGGTGCCGGTGGCCTATAACCCAGTGCCGAGTGCGGCCGCTCCGTGTTGTATTCCACGCGCCACCGCTCCGTCAGAATCTGTGCCTCCTTCAACGAGTAAAAGATCTCGCCGTTTA
>JBAWAI010000095.1:0-2829 GCA_049589215.1 Terriglobales bacterium
ACTAAGTTGATGCAAGTCCCGGAGAGACGACTGCACGTCAGACCGTCGTTCGAGAACGGCGGCCACATCCCCAAATCCCCCGCCAGCCGCGCCATCTCAAATGGGCCGCGCCCAAATACCACTTACGAGCCAGGGTAGTATTGCACCTACACTGCAACCTCTTTCACCCTGTTAGAAACCGGCAAACAGTTGTACACTGTTCACCACTTGGTCTGTTCTGGTTACAACTTCCTGTCAGACCTTTTCCCCAACGGCAAACTCCTACTGGAGGTTTCACCATGCGAAGAATAGTTGGGCTCCTCTCTGTTCTAACCACCATCCTCATCCTCACCGTTGCATCCGTCGCCCAATCGCAATCCCTGCTCACGCGTCACACGCGCGACGAAGTCATCAACGGAGAAGCCGCCTCGCTCGGCCGTCTCCCCGCCACGCAATCCATGAAGCTCGATCTCATGCTCGCGCTCCGTCATCAGCCCGAGCTCGATAACTTCCTTAAGGATCTCTACGATCCCACCAGCTCCTCCTATCGCCACTTTCTCACCGTCGAAGACTTCACCGCGCGCTTTGGCCCCAGCCAGGATGAGTACGACACCGTCATTCGCTTCGCCAAAGCCAACGGCCTCCAGGTCACCGGCGCGCCCGCTCGCAATCGCATGCTCGTGCAAGTCACCGGAACCGCAGCCAGCATCGAAAAAGCCTTTCACATTCAGCTCGGCCTCTATCAACATCCCACCGAGAGCCGCACGTTCTACGCCCCTGATCGTGAGCCCAGCGTTGATCTTTCCTTCCAGCTCTGGCACATCTCCGGCCTCGACAACTACTCCATCCCGCATGCCATGATTGAGCGGAGACCAAAACCCGCCGGCCTGCACGACAACGCCACCACCGGCTCCTGCCCGTCAGCATCTTTCTGCGGCAGCGATATGCGCGCCGCGTACTACGAAAGCACCACGCTCACCGGCGCCGGCCAGACGCTTGGCCTCTTCGAGTTCGTCGGCACCGATCTCGCCGACCTCACCACTTACTACACCAATGCCAAACAAACTTTGAACGTCCCTATCACACTCCTCTCCGTCGATGGCACCTCCACCTCTTGCCTCGCGGCGGAAGGCTGCGATGACACCGAACAAACTCTCGACATGACTCAGGCCCTCGGCATGGCTCCCAATATGTCCAGTCTCGTCATGTACATCGGCTCCAGCGATCCCGCCATCTTCAACGGCATGGCAACCGCGAGTCCTCTGAATGCCCAATTGAGCTGCTCGTGGGGATGGAGTCCCGTCGATCCCAAAACCGACGATCCCATTTTTCAGGAGTTCTCCGCGCAGGGCCAGAATCTCTTCGCCGCTGCCGGTGACAGTGGGGTATGGCGCGGCAATGGCGCGTGGCCGGCTGATGACAACTACCTCGTCTCCGTCGGGGGCACCGATCTCACAACCCAAAGCGCCGGCGGCCCCTGGGCCTCTGAAACTGCTTGGGGTGATGGTGGCGGCGGAATCTCGCCCGATAAATTTCCGATTCCCTACTGGCAGGTGGCTGCAGCCGCCGGTTGCTCGCAATGTTCGCAGACCTATCGCAACGGTCCCGACGTTTCCGCCAACGCCAACTTTACCTTCTACGTCTGCGCCGATCAGACCGCTTGCACCGCCAACGACTACGGTGGCACCAGCTTCGCCGCTCCCATGTGGGCCGGCTATCTGGCCCTCGCCAACCAGCAGGCCATGCTGAACGGAAATCCCACGCTCGGCTTCATCAATCCCGAAATTTATTCCATCGGCTTGAGCTCCAACTACAACTCCGACTTCCACGACATCACTCAGGGCAGCAACGGCGACAACACAACCGTTGGATACGATCTCGCCTCCGGCTGGGGCAGTCCAAACGATTCCGGTCTCATCAACACATTAGCCGGAAAGTTCTTCACCCTCACTCCCAACCCGTACATCCTTACTGTTCCGCAAGGTGGCAGCAGCACCAGCGCCATTAGCGTGACTACCGTCAACGGCTTCACCGGCAGTGTCACCTTGTCAGCCTCCAGCCTGCCGAGTGGCGTATCCGCATCCTTCAACCCCAATCCCGCAACCACCTCCAGCACGCTGACTCTCACCGCGACCGCCAGCGCTGCCGCGGGCGAGAGCACCATCTTCATCAGTGGCACATCCGGAAGTCTTTCCACCGAAACCGGCATCCAGCTCACCCTCTCGGGCGCGGCGCAAGCAGTACTGTCGCCAACCTCCGTCGCCTTCGCCAACGAAGTGGTCGGCGGAACCTCCGCCGCAAAAACCGTCACTCTCTCCAATCCCGGCAGCGCGACGCTTAACATCAGCGGCATCGCCACCAGCGGCGACTTCGCCGTCGCTTCCAAAACCTGCGGCAGCACGCTCGCCGTCGGTGCGAAGTGCACGATCAAAGTAACGTTCGATCCAACTCAACTCGGTGCGCGCACCGGTTCGCTCTCCGTTACTGACAACGCAGCCGGCAGCCCGCAAAGCGTGTCACTCTCCGGCACCGGCACCGCCGATGCCACCCTCACCCCGGCCAGCGCAACCTTCCCCAAAACAACCGTCGGAAGTCAGAGCGCTGCCAAAACCTTCACGCTCTCTAACAAAGAAAGCACGGCGCTCACCGGCGTCTCGGCCTCCACCACCGGCAACTTCAGCATCTCCGCCACCACCTGCGGATCAACTCTTGCCGCCAAAGCAAAATGCGCCGTCAGCGTAGTCTTCAAGCCCACGCAAACCGGCGTTCAGTCCGGCACGCTTCAACTGAGTGACAGCGCCTTCGCCAGCCCGCAGACCTCAACTCTGACCGGCACCGGCAAATAAAAAG
>JBAWAI010000096.1:0-4631 GCA_049589215.1 Terriglobales bacterium
GCAAGCTGTTGTTCCACGACATGAAATAAGCCAGCAGAAAAGAGGTTCAATGTCGCCTGATACATCTTGCTGATGTCTTCGTAAAAGGACAGACCGATGTCATGTGCAGCTTCCGCTTCGTCCGATCCGTCGCCCGCATAGTCGTAATCGGCTGGTTGCGCCATCAGGTCGTCGTATGCTTCCTGCTCAACCGTTTCCGCCATTTTCTGAAGCTGTTCAGACATGGGGATGATGCGTTCCTCAACCCATTGCCCGTAGACCCGGACAAATGGGAGAACCATCCGACGAATCCGATACGCGATGTATAACCCGCCAACGGCCATGTTACTCACCTTACCGAAGGCTGATTCCGGCTACAAATCGTAGATTGAATTTTTGCCATTTTTTACGATAAGATTTGGCAGTTCGAGATCGGCTACTACCGCAAGTTATTGAATCCACTATACGGCGTTTAATCCCTCCCTCTCCGCCCTGCATCATCTCGCTTCGAGCCTGAGACCAAACACAACTAGGCGAATGCTGCTAGGCTGCCCTTGTTGATCCGGGCCTGGACGTCGCTGTTGCGGACGCCTTTGAGATAAACCATCGTCGAAGCGATGTCGCGGTGTCCCATCCATTGCTGCAGGGTCCGGATGTCGATGCCGTCCTGGAGGTGCCGCGTGGCGTACGTGTGGCGGAATTTGTGCAGGAACCAACGGCCACAGTAGGCTCCTTCGGCACAGCGATTGATCTTTACGGTTCCGTCTTCCAGCTTGTGGCTCACAGCGCAATGACCGCAGTTCAGTTTCCCGCGATACGCGACCGCCTTGAGTTTTTCCAACATGGCGCCGTCTGGCCGGCCAGTGGCGCTGGGGAACAGAGGATCGTCCGGAGTCGCGTTTGCGGGACGGAATTTCTGAAGCATCGTCACTAGCTTCTGCGGGACCGGGACCTCCCTCTCTTCCCAGTTCTTCGGTTGAAATCCCCAGTGCGGTTTCGCGGTCACGCGAACCGCCATGTGCTTGAAATCCACATCGCGCCAGGTGACGAAGCGCCCTTCTGCATCGCGGAAGCCTGACATGAGATAAAACTTGAAGCGCATTTCCTCAGGGAGAGTGCAGGCGTGGAAAAGCTTCGCGAGTTCGAAATCCTCATAGATCGGCCGCACGGTTTCGACGAAGCTAGGCCAGTCGGAAGCATTGAGCAGCTTGCCCTTGCCGTGCTGCTTCATTACTTGCGAGATCACGACCAGCTTGTTGTAAATGCTCTTGCCCTTCTGCCCCTGCTTCAGGCAGTCGGTGGCGAAGTCGAGCAGATCCTGGCGCTCGACTTCATCGACGTAGGTTTTTTGGCAGAAAGCCTTGAACGAATCTAAGATCGGACGGTAGGTGCGAAAAGTTCTCAGGCTCCGGTGATAGCGCACATACTCGATATAGCCGTCCAATACTGCCGGGAGACTAGTGCGCTGCGGGTTCGGTTCAACTGCCGGTGCACTCGGAATAATGCCATTATGGACCGCGGCCAATTCTGCCTGCTTTATCCGCGCTCTTTCCGCAGCGTCTTGGGCAAGCGCGCCCGCAGCTTCGCGGTGGCGCTGGCCTTGATCCCACCATTCTAGGAAGTAGCTTCCTTCAGGATGGTTCTCGTCATCCCCACTGACGCGGACGTGGTCTTTTCTCACTCTGCCCTTGGTGTCGAACAAGGCCGTGGCAAGGACCCACTTGTCGTTGATTTTGACCTGCTTGAGGAGTTTTACGCGTGACGACTTGGGCATTTGGCGATTCCTTGGATGAACCGCCAGTAGAATCGCCTATAAGGAAGCTAAATGCAAGCAAATAAAGGAACACCGTGACAGGGCAGCGTTCTAACCAACTGAACTACGTCCCCTTGAAACACCAGGTCATCTTATCGGGAAATCGCACTAGAACATCTGTCCATGTTCCGTTTTTAAATCTTAACAGACTGAATTCTGATCTGTATAGGCGCGCACCCGACGCGAGGCGCACGCTCGCAATCTTGGCCCCGACGCCGCAATCCTGAGCGCGTCACCCACAGATAAACTGCACTGCCCTCCGGCTGCCTAAGGACAGGCGACAACCGGCACCACCCTGCATTCTTGGTGTCTTTGTTGGCTTTCTTTCGTCCGCTACCTTGCGTTACCCCGGACACTTCCCTTCTTCTACAATTTCTTCAACAATAGAAGTTCCGTGGCTTCACTGTCCCTCAAACCCGGCGGCAATCCTGTTGCCACGGCCATTGAGCGCTACTTCAACGTCGCGCTCTTTCTGCTCGTGCTCAGCGGATTCGTCGTGCTCGCATCCACCGGCGCCCTTGATCTTCCGGCGGTGGCTCTCGTCAGCCTGGCACTGGTTGCCCGCGGATACCTGCTTCTCGCACAGCGTGATTTTAAAATCCCCGAGCGCTGGACCACCTATCTCACGCTGCTTTACGTTCTCGTTTACTTCGCCGACTACTTCTTTCTATCGGGCAGCTTTCTGACGGCGACCATCCACCTGGTGTTGTTTCTGATTGTGATGCGCCTCTTCTCACTGCAACGGACACGCGATCACTATCTGCTGGCCGTGCTTTCCTTTCTCATGGTGCTGGCATCGGCCGTGCTGACGGTTGGCAGCGCCTTCGTGTTTGCCTTTGCGGGCTTCCTGCTGGTTGCAGTTCTCACCTTCGTGCTGATGGAAATGCGCCACTCCGTCTCCGGCGATGGCAGCGTGCGACCCGCGAGTTCCGCGCCCAGCGGCAATTCCGCACCCAGGGCAAGCACACAGACCGATACGCAGGTCGCCGAAGTAACCGGTTCTGGAGCGCCCCAACGGCGCATGGCATACAGCCTGCTCGCCATCGCGCCCGCGCTCATGGTGTTGATTCTCGTAGGCAGCTTTCTCATATTCTTTTTTCTGCCTCGTGTCTCATCCCGCTACCTCACGGCCTATGCGCCCACGAGCGATGTCGCGACCGGCTTCTCCGACCAACTCCAACTCGGGCGCATCGGCCAGATTCAGCAGTCAAGCGCAGTCGTCATGCACATCGAGATCGACAACGACACTCAGGGCGTCTATGAACTGAAATGGCGCGGCGTAGCGCTCAACCACTTCGACGGCCGATCATGGACGAACGAATTTGGATCAAGGCCGTTGCCGCTTTCCGCGGGAGTCTACCGCCTCGGCCACCCCGACCCGCCCGGTTCGTCTATCCATCCCGGCCGCTACATTCACTACCGCATCCTGATGGAGCCGCTTGGCACGAATGTTTTCTTCCTCGCCGAGAAGCCGCGCGTGCTGGGTGGAGATTATCGCCCCGTGAGCGTCGACGCCGGCGGCGCCGTCTACAACCTCGATCAACAGCATCCTATCGGCCGGTACGACGCTTTTTCAGAGCTGCCGGAAATCGACGCCGATGCACTCCGGCTGGCCTCTAATGCGGTCCCCGACGGCGCCGGGGCATACCTTCAGCTGCCGCAGCTCGATCCTCGCATTCCGCGACTGGCGGAAGAAATCACCGCGTCGGCTCCCAGCAATTACGAAAAGGCGCAGGCCATCGAGCAATACCTGCGCACCCATTTTGGATACACGCTGCAACTTGGCCGCGCTCGACCGCAGGATCCGCTGGCCAATTTTCTCTTCGAGCGCAAGCAGGGTCATTGCGAATATTTCGCCAGTTCAATGGCGGTGATGTTGCGCACGATTGGCATTCCGTCGCGCATCGTGAACGGCTTTCGCGGCGGCGAGTTCAATGACCTCACCGGCCAGTACGTCGTCCGCGCCAGCAACGCCCATTCATGGGTGGAGGCGTTCTTCCCGGGATTTGGCTGGATCAGTTTTGATCCCACTCCCGCGGCCAACCTAACGACGCGCACCGGATGGTCGCGAGTTCAGCTCTACATCGATGCCGCATCGTCTTTCTGGCGCGAGTGGATCATCAACTACGACGCCGGTCATCAGCGCGAGCTGAGCCGAAACGCAGCCAACAACACGCGCCATTTTTTGGATGACGCGCGCCGCTGGATTGAGCAGCAGCATCGCGCGCTGCTTCGATCGGCGCGCCGAGCCCATCATCACATCTCCAACTTCCCGGTTCGGTGGCTGGGCGGCTTGATGGCATTTGCGATCGTCTTGATTATCGTGGTCAACTCGCGTCACCTTCTACGGGCTCTTCGAGCATGGAGCCTGCGCGCACATCCCAGCCGGGCGCCGCGCGAGTCCGCGGCACTTTGGTATGACCGCATGGTCGTGCGCCTCGGCAAACTCGGCTGGCGCAAATCACCCTCCCAAACGCCAACAGATTTTGTCGCCGCTATTCAGGAACCGGTTCTAAGAATGAAAGTCGCGACCTTCACGCGATACTACGAGTCCGCGCGCTTCGGCCAATCAACCGCCGATGCCGAAGTACTGCCCGAACTTTTCGAGGAAATTACCGCAGGAGAAACTCAGCCACCTAAACGTGTGCGCGGTTAGAGCCTGCTGGATAATCAGCCAGGCCGGAAACCTAAAACTAAAACCGATGCATGACGCCGACGCCAACGTAATAATTGTGCTGGCGGCTGCGATCGGTATCGACGTTATACGTCGGCTCGCCGGAATAGAAATCGCGCGCCTCTCCACGAAAACCCCAACGCGGCCAGAACCATACATCAAGCC
>JBAWAI010000097.1:0-12634 GCA_049589215.1 Terriglobales bacterium
CCGCTCATGTAGTAACCGCCCTGGTCAGAAGCGCCGACACCCAAGGGGTTCGCCGGGTTGTTCTGCCAGATATATTCGTAACCGGCAAAAAACTTGACCGAGTGCCACGCATATTTCGCAGCGACCATAATCGCATTGTTGTCGGTCACGATGCCATACACGGTGTCGTTCGGGTCGACGAGATTTGGCCCTAAGCTGGGGCCGCCATTGATGGGGTTGGTATTGATGCTGTCGGCGGTCGACTGATATTGTCCGGCTGGGCTTAGACTCTGAGGCCCCAGCAAGGGATTCAATACGCTGATGGCCTGGTTGTAATGTTGAAAGACAGCGTCGGCGGAGAACTTGCCGGCAGTCCCACCGAGATCGAATCCATAGGCGTTGTTATGCGCCTCTTCTGGCGTACAGGTGGTGGCAGTCCAGCCCGCGGAGGGCGAGTAGCAACCGGCGGAACCATCGGCGAATTTGTACATCGCGCCGAAATGGACGGGGCCAACTGTGACGCGATACTTCACGGCGTCATCCCAGCGGCTGTTTTCTGTGTCGCCGCCGCCGGCCATGGTGCCGTTATAACCTATGTAGGAAAAGGCATAGGAGCCGTTGGCTGGGTCGTACTGGAGCATCGCATCGGTTCCGAGAGAGCGCTGACGGCCGAAGGTCAGCGTGCCGAAAATCGTGGATGACACCCCGCCGTAGTATTCGTCATTGAAAGGTTGGCCCGCGCGCGCGCCGTCGATGGCAATCGAATAGCTGGCCCTGGGAAGGCCGTTGTTGATGATGTCGGTCTTTGACGCATTGGCGAGGAGTCCGGATTGAGGATTGATGCCAGTTGAAGCGTTGAACACGACCGACCAGCCGGGTGCAAACTCTTCCTTGCCCCTGATGCCGAGACCCGTCTGTTGTAGGTTGTTCGGCGCGACGACGAATCGATGTTCATAGCCGTTTCGATTCACGAGAGCTTCGCCCTCATAGTTGTAACCGTTTTCGGGTAAGCCGTGGCTGACCCATCCGACGCCGACGTCATACGCGCCGTACACGGTGACGCCATGCCAAGTCAGCGTGCAATCGGTGGTGGCGAACTCGCGGCCGCTCGTGCAGGGGTCGGGCGTGCTCCGCTGCATCTTAATGTCGGCGGTGGCTTCGTGGCCGGCCGCCAGGCTGATTCCGCTTAACGTTACATCGGTGAAACCTTGTTTTGCCGCTCGAATCTGGAAGAACCCAACAGCTACGCCGGACATTTGGTAGCGTCCCTCGGCGTCAGTTCTAATGGTGCGGGTTTCACCGGTATCGACGTTCTTGATTGTCACCGCGACCTCACGAATGGCCGCGCCGTTTTGGTCGGTCACTACGCCGGAAAGGCTCGGTCCCGGTTGGGCCCATGCTGCCGAAACAAAACACACTAACAGCCCCGCGACGAGCAGAGTAATACGGCGCATAGATTCCTCCCCCACATTTTGACGCAAAGAAAGTGGAGTGTACATCACATACGATTCTGGTGTCTACTCTGATACAGATAAGTGGTATTTGCATCCTCAATCTTGCGCGAACTTGTCGGAGAGAAGGTGTGTGTTTGACCCTGCCCAATCACCCGTTGTAGGATTTCGTCCCTATGCGGAAAGGATCGAAGGCTGAGGGCCGGAAGAAGCCGGAGTTGCTGAAACTTCGCGATGCCGCGTTGCAACTCGGCATCAGTTTCCCCACCATCAAACAGTGGATCTACAAAAAGAAGATCCGCAGCGTTCTAACCGTGGGCGGGCATCACCGCATTCCGCAGAGTGAGGTCGACCGGCTGTTGTTTCGGACGCGAGGTAAAACTGAGGGTGAGCGCAAGGAAGTTGTCAGGCGTGTCAGCGGCCGAAATCAACTGGTGGGGCGCATCGACGCGGTACGGGTCAGCGGGCTGATGGCAGAGGTGGTCATTTCGATTGGCGGACAGCAAATCGTTTCGATCATTACGTCGCGTTCGGCGCGAGAGATGCAGCTCAAGCCCGGGCAAACGGCGGCGGCGCTCATCAAGGCTACGGAAGTGATGATTTTGCGCGTGGGATGAAGCTGTGCGAGTGACCCGAGCGCCAAACGCCGTGGGGCATGGTTTAGATCCGGAAATACAGAGGTTAACGAATGTATTCGGCTCGCCCCGCGCACCGTTGTAAAATGTAAAAATGTCGTTGCATTCCGGTAGCCCCAACTCCAAGAAGCGAATACCGCCTCCCGACGAAACGTTTGAAGAAGCGAACTATCTGAAGGCGCTCGGCGAAAAACAGAAGGTCGTGAGCCTGAAGCTGGCGGATGGAGAAGTGGTCCGCGGCTGGATCGAGTATTACGACAAGAATATGGTGCGCGTGACGCGTGACGATGGCCCGAATCTGTTTATCTTCAAGCATGAGATTGTTTACATTGCGGAAGACGGGAAGAAGAAGTAGAAGTTCTCAGCTGTCGGTTGTCAGCTTAACCCCTCAATTCTGAACAACCGCATTGATTCGGACTGAAACGCCCAAAACTGGCGCCATGATATCCACTCAACCTCCGGAGCTGATTTCACGTATGCAGTCGATCGCCCGCGAGGCGGGCGGTTTGCTGCTGGAGCATTTTCGTAGGCGCGTGAAGATCGAGTATAAGGGCAGCGCAGACCTGGTTACGATTGCAGACCGTGAGTCGGAGGCGCTGATCCTTTCGCGAATTCGGGAGCATTTTCCATCGCACGATGTAATGGGCGAAGAGGGAGCCCGGATTGAAAGCGGCAGCGACTACAAGTGGTATGTCGATCCGCTGGACGGCACTACGAATTTCGCGCATGGGTATCCGGTATTTTGTGTGTCACTGGGTGTTGCGTTTCGCGCGCAACTCGTGGCGGGTGTTATCTATGATCCGACGCGCGATGAAATGTTCGCCGCCGGGAAGGGAACAGGCGCCGAGCTCAACGGCGTGCCGATTGGAGTTTCGTCGACCGGCAAGCTCTCCGAGTCACTGGTTGGCACCGGTTTTCCGAGCCACAAACGGCACAAGAATCCCAATATTTATTTCTATCATCACCTGACCCTGCGCTCGCATGGGGTGCGGCGGGCTGGATCGGCGGCGCTCGACCTGTGTAACGTTGCGGCCGGGCGCTACGACGGCTTCTGGGAATTCAATCTCAATCCCTGGGACACGGCGGCGGGCGTGCTGGTTGTGGAGGAATCGGGCGGGCGCGTCAGCGATTTTGCGGGCGGGCCATTTCAGATTGCGAGTCACGAAACGCTGGCTACGAACGGGCACATCCACGAAGAATTGCTGGCCGAATTTCAGGCCATCTTTGCGGGGCGCGGGCTGGAGGAATTGCCGAGCCCGGTGGGATACGGCAAAGAACGCAAACTGTAGAGCCTCCGTTTGCGCTTAATGCACGCGTTACAATAGTGTCGTGGGGCTCGCGGCCTTCCTCAAATCTTGAACCACAGAGGACACGGAGTCACACAGAGGAAAGCTTGCTGTGTCTAACTCCCTTTTGAGTCGTAAGGTCGAAAAGCGCGCCGACCGGGCGCGGCTGCGCGGTCGCATTCTCTTTCTTACTGAAGATCCGGAGCTGATTGCCAGACAGTTGGCTGGCGAAGACTTAGCGTGGGATACGAAGAATCCGGCGGCGAACCCAAAGCTGCGCGATGACATTTCCACCGACGAGATAACCCCTGCTCATTTCTGTTTTTACTTCGACCAGACGCTGGGCGAGATTCCTTACGCCGGTCTGAAGTGTGGGGGCGTCACGCCGATCGGCCGCGGCGAGGTAAAGCGCGGCGGTTTTGTTTGCTCGGTGAGCGGCAAGAGGAGAGGTAAAGGTTCGAGCCGCGAGCAGTCTCCTTATGCCGAGATGTGCGCTGGTATTCAGGTGGTGATTGCCGAGAATATTGAGCGCATCTACAAGCAGAATTGCCAGAACCTTGGTTTGTTGACATCGACTGATTTTTCGTTGATCGATCGGATTCGGGCAGGCGAGGAAATCGCGCTCAGCGAATTCACGGGCGGCGAGGATGCGATTACCCGACAAGTGATCGAGTACGGAGGATTGTTTCCATTCAACGTGGCACGGATGCAGGGGAAGGTGTCCCTGCCGGCGATCGAGAGCCGCATAGAGGTAGGGATGTCGGGCAATGTTCGGCGTTATTCTGTCCCACCGATGACGCTGGCTGAAAAAGTCTTTGCCAAGCATATGCTTAAGCCGGACGGGAGCGTCGGTGTTCCCGACGTGCAGCCAGGCGACACAGGCTTTACGCGCGTTGATCTCCGCTTCAGCCATGAATATGTCACGCCCATGGCCTCGATCTTTTACGAGCAGTATGTCGGGAAAGATGTCCCGGTCAATGACGCGTCGTCGATTCGCTTTTTCCGGGATCACCTTACTTTTCTTGATGAGGTGATTTCCGAGGAGAAAAAGAAGATTGGGTTGCTGGATCTGGCGACGCAGCTCAAGCTCAAGCAGGCTGACTTTGCGCGCCAGCAGGGAATCAAGCTGCACGGCGAACTGACGGACCGCAAAGGCTCGGAGGGAATTTGCCATTCCGTGATGCTCGAAACCTACGCGCTGCCGGGGCAGGTGAACGTTGGATCGGATTCGCATACACCGCATGTCGGGGCGATTGGATGCATTGCGTTTGGCATTGGCACGACCGACGTTTTTAATTCCTGGATCACTAAAGACGTGCGCGTCAAAATTCCCGAGTCGGTGAAGATTGTGATCAGTGGCAAACGTCATCCCAATGTCACAGCCAAGGATTTTATTCTCAAAATTCTTTCGGTTGATTATGTGCGCAGCGGGCAGGCGCTCGCCAAGGTGATGGAGTATGCGGGCGAGGCGGTTGAAGCGTTGAGCGTGGACGAGCGCGCCACGATGACCAACATGGCCGCCGAAATTGGAGGCTTTACCGGCATCGTTGCGCCTGATGAGAAAGTGGTTGAGTTCCTGATGGAGCGGCGCGGTATGGCGCGAGCCGAGGCGGAGCGCATGATTGCCGGATTGCGGAGTGACGCGGACGCGAAATATTCGCGCGTGATCGAACTTGACGCCGCTGAAATTACACCGATGGTGGCGACTCCGGGCGATCCGGGGAACGGCAAGTATGTTCGCGATCTTGCGAAGACGGTGCCGATTGAAATCGCCTATGGCGGAACATGCACGGCGGGCAAGAATGAAGATATGGATATGTATGCTGCCGTGCTTGCCGATGCGCTGCAGCATGGAAGGCGAGTTTCGGAACACGTCCAGTTCTGGATTCAATTCGGCTCGCAAGAGACGCGAGAGTATTCGCGGCGCAAGGGCTACATCGAAGTTTTCGAGCGTGCGGGAGCGCGGATCATCGAGCCCAGTTGCGGAGCCTGCATCAACGCGGGGCCGGGAGTTTCGACGCGGGCGGATCAGGTAGTGATCAGCGCGCAGAACCGGAACTTTCCCGGGCGCAGTGGGCCGGGGCAGATGTATCTGGCTTCGCCGCTGACAGTGGCTGCCAGCGCCGTGATGGGGTACATCGTGGAATACCAGCCGAGCGAAAACAGGAATTAATGGTTGCTGGATCATGGACGCCTGTTCGATTGCCTGATTCAGCGCCGGCTGGTCTTCGCACAGAAGACTTCCTGATTAAATTCTTCTAATCGTTCGGCGCAGGCGGTTTCCTTTCTTGCGAAATTCTAATCATTGGATAGTGGGCGAGGGCTGATTTTCACTAGCCTGATTGGCTCTTTGCTGGTCCCAAAAGTGCAGCAGTGTCGAAGTGCAATTGAACACTGATCTATCGCACATTAATCGATCGGACATCGATCGACCGAACATCGATGCATTGACTCTGGACCCGGCGGACTGGGACGGCTTTCAAGCGCAGGCGCACCGGATGCTGGACGACATTCTGGACTACACGAAGAACATACGTGAGCGCCCGGTTTGGCAGCCGATTCCGGACGAGGTGCGGCAGCGATTTGGGGGCGCGGTTCCGGTTACGCGGGGTTCGCTCGCGGACGTTCATCAGGAGTTCATGAAGTACATCCTGCCTTACGCCGTGGGAAATGTTCATCCCGGATTTATGGGTTGGGTTCATGGCGGTGGCACGCCTGCGGGCATGCTGGCAGAGATGCTGGCGGCGGGACTGAACGCCAAGCTGGGCGGGCGCGACCAGATACCGATCGAAGTCGAACGCCAGATCGCGCGCTGGATGCAAGGCATATTCGGATTTCCAGAGACGGCTGCCGGATTGTTTGTTAGCGGAACGTCGATGGCGAACTTTATCGCCGTGGTGGTGGCTCGAGATGCGGCGGCTGGCGGGGAGGTGCGTCGCGCGGGCGTGACTGCACGTTGCGGCCGCCTGACTGCGTACGGTTCGACGGCAGCGCACGGCTGCATCGAGAAGGCTATGGATCTTTGCGGTCTCGGCAGCGAAGCGCTGCGCAGGATTCCCACGGATGATCACGGGCACATGGATCTGACGGCGCTCGAGAGGGCGATCGAGCAAGATCGCAGGGCGGGATTCGAGCCATTTCTAGTGGTGGGAACCGCAGGGACGGTGGATCGTGGCGCGATTGACGACCTGGCTGGCCTGGCCGATCTGGCGCGGCGCGAGAAGGTCTGGTTTCACGTGGATGGCGCATTCGGCGCGCTGGCGATGCTTGCTCCCACGCTTGCGCCGAAGCTTCGAGGGATCGAACGGGCGGATTCGCTCGCCTTCGACTTTCACAAGTGGGGACAGGTTCCCTACGACGCCGGCTTCATCCTGGTTCGCGACGGCGCGTTGCAGCGGAATGCGTTCGCGGCTTCCTCTTCTTATCTGCTACGCGAAACGCGGGGGCTGGCCGCGGGGTCGCCCTGGCCCTGCGATTACGGTCCGGAACTCTCCCGGGGATTTCGCACACTGAAGACTTGGTTCACGCTCAAGGTATATGGCACGGAAGCGATCGGAGCTGCCATCGCGCGCTCGTGTGAACTGGCGCGCTATCTGGAAGACCGGATTGCAAAGACGCCGGAGCTGGAGTTGCTGGCACCGGTTGAGCTGAATATTGTCTGCTTTCGTTATCGAGCGCAGGATGCGGACCGGGTGAACGCGAGCATCGTCGTTGAACTGCAGGAACAGGGAATGGTCGCGCCATCGACGACCATAATCGACGGAAAGCTAGCGATCCGGGCCGCGATCGTCAATCACCGCACGGGGCAGGCGGAGATTGACGAGCTGATCGAAGGCACGCTGACGCTGGGCCGCAGGTTGACGGGCGAGGTCTGTGGAACGCTTTCCCCGCCGAAGGCAGTGGAGATTGGGCCGCAGGTGAGATGGGAGCGGGAGTTGCAGAGTGTCGAGCTCGAACTGGAGTCGAGCCCCGCGCCAATGGATGCGCGGTTTCGGCGGGCGTTGCTTCTTTCTCAACTGGGCCGACTGATGGAATCAGTCGACGACTACATCAAGGTATTGGAGTGTGATCCGTCGCATTTGGAGGCGTTGAACAATCTGGGCAGTGTGCTGGTCGCCACGGAACGCCGCGCGGCGGCGCGGATGGCGTTCCGGGAGGCGGTTGCGCGACATCCGACGGATCCCATGAGCCGGGTGAATTTCGGGCAGTTTCTTCTCGAAGAGGCCGAGCGGCTGACGGTCTGCGAGCAAGGCGAAGAGACGCTCGCGCTTCGTCGCGAAGCACGCGGACACTTCGAGCAAGCTTTGATAGCCGACGCAAATTTTGAAAAAGCGCACGAAGGCTTGTCATACGTGCTGGAGCACTTTGGGGCGGAGCAAAAGGCGGCATGGCACCGCCAGCAGGCGTTCCGGAACCGGCCGGTGATGTCCTTGCCTTATTGTGGGCGAGGCCAGCCGTTGCCGGTGCTGAAACTGGCGTCGACCATGGGAGGAAATGTCAAGCTGCAACGGTTTCTCGACCCACGGATTTTCCAGACCTTCATCGTGCTGCCGGAGTTCTTCGACCGGATTACCGTTCTGCCGCCGCACCGGTTGGTGGTGAACGCGATCGGCGATACCGAGGTGTCAGGATCGGCACTCGATGCTGTGGCTCGAGTGCTGGAGCTGACCGATGCTCCGGTTATCAATTCGCCGGCGGCTGTGCTGGCCACGAGCCGGAGCAACAACGCGGCGCGTCTTTCCTGCTTGCCGGACGTAGTCACGCCGATAACGGCCACGCTGCGGCGCGAGGAGCTATGCGCCGAGTTGGCGGCGAGCACGCTGACTCGCCACGGCTTCGAGTTTCCTTTTCTCCTGCGCGCGCCCGGATTTCACACCGGACTGCATTTTCTGCGAGTCGAAGGGCCGGAAGGGCTGCCTGACGCACTCGCGAAGCTTCCAGGCAAAGAATTGATCATGATGCAGTGGCTGGATGCTCGCGGTGACGATGGCAAGACGCGCAAATATCGGGTGATGATGATCGATGGCCAACTCTATCCGGTGCATTGCGCGATTGCGAACCATTGGAAAATCCATTATTTCACGGCGGAGATGGCGGACAATCCGGAGCATCGGGCGGAAGACGCGGCCTTTCTGACGAATATGCCTCTGGCTCTTGGGCCGCTGGCGATGCAGGCGCTCGAAGGAATCCAGTCAATGCTTGGCCTCGATTATGGGGGAATCGATTTTGGCTTAAACGACAAGGGAGAAGTGCTGGTGTTCGAGGCCAACGCCGCCATGGTGGTCAATCCGCCGGAGCCGGATGGGCGATGGAGCTATCGACTGCCGGCGTATCGATGGATTCATGCGGCGGTGCAGAAGATGTTTCTTCGACGGATAGGTTTGCAGAAGCGGACGATCGCGCAGGGCGCATGATTTACCCGGATACTGAACCGGCTCCACCACATTCCCCAAAAGTTTACATGCGCCAAAGTGCGCCAAGGGTGTAGGATTTATGGCAGTACTCCGACCAGAAAGATCTTCTTTTTTGACCTACACAGGGCAGGCGCCGTTCTGGCGCCCGGCACTTCGTTCCCTGCGATGAAATACGCACTGGATACAGATTGCGGATCGCGAGGGAATCGTGAAAATCCTGCTTTATAACCCCGACAACGGTGTTACACGTAATTTCATGCCGCATTTGTGGATGTTTCTGCTCCAGGCGCTCACGCCCGAGGGGCATGAAGTGCTGCTAGTGGATGGCAATGCCTCTCCCATGGACGAAGCGGGCATCGCTAAGTATGTGCGTGACAACCGGATTGGGCTGGTGGGTATTGGCGCCATGACGCGAATGATCGCCAAGGCCTATCGCATGGCGGATGCGGTGCGGGCGACGGGAGTTCCGGTGGTGATGGGCGGACCGCACGTCACGGAGATGGCCGATGAGGCGCTGGGGAGGAACGGCGCCGGCCCTCAGCACGCCGACGCGGTCGCGCTCGGCGAGGCGGATGCGACCTGGCCGGAAATCGTTAAAGATGCAGCCCGGGGCCAGCTGAAAGAAATTTATGCGCCAGTGGACGCGTTCGGGCAGGAGAACAAGCCGTCGCTGAAGGATTACCCCGTTATACCGTGGCAGTCGATTGACCTGAAGCAGTTCAATCTGGTGCCGAAGGCGGCGACTGCGCTGTTGCAGACGATTGGAGAAGGCTGGGGATCGTTTCGAATTATTCCGGTCGAATCGGGGCGAGGGTGCCCCTATGGTTGCGAGTTCTGCACGGTGACGGGATTTTTCGGGGACTCGATCCGCTTTCGCACCAACGAGAGCGTGGTGAACGAACTGTTGCTGCTGAAGGCCCGGGCCCGCACCGAGAAGGGGCAGATGGCGGTCTTCTTTATTGACGATAATTTTGCCATCAACATCAAGCGTACGAAGTCACTGCTGCGCGACATTATTGCGGCTGGCGCGCAGGTGCATTGGGTGGCGCAGATCAGCGCTAATTTATTGCGCGACGAAGAGCTGGTGGATCTGATCTCGGCTTCGGGAGGGAAGTGGGTTTTTATTGGCATGGAGTCGATCGACCCTACGAATTTGAAGGATGTAAATAAAGGGTTCAACAAGCCGGGCGAGTATGCGGCAGTGCTGGAGCGACTAGCGGCGCGCAATGTATACGCCATCACGTCATTTATTTTTGGCATGGACAACGACACCGTGGGCGTGGCGGACCGGACGCTTGGGGAGGTGCGAACATGGCCTCCGGGGCTGCCGATCTTTGGATTGCTCACGCCGCTGCCCGCAACCCCTCTTTATAAACGGCTGGAAAAAGCTGGGCGGCTGACGCGACCCAAGCACTGGCAGGAGTTCATCCCGTTTGCCATGGCGCATACGCCCTTGAAGATGACGATCGACGAGGCGCATGCGGAAGTGAATCAGGGGTGGAAAGAGGCGTATAGTCCGGAGGCGCTGGCCGCCGCCGTCGACTCGCTCAGCGATCAGCCGCTGGGTTATCGCGTCAACATCTTCCTGGCGCGGCTATGTTTCCGGGGAATCTATTTTCCGATGATGGGGAAGATGGCATGGGTCAAGGTAATTGCGCAGAATCGGCGGACGATTTTCAAGCTGGTGCGGGAAGGATTCAAGCCGGGAGTATGGCGCGGCGCTCCGGCGCGGATTGTAGCGGAGGCCGTGAACCAACCCGACGCCGCTCGAGCGATGGCGCAGGGGGCGGAGGGGTAGGGCTGCCGTTGCGTTGGCTTATTTGACGTCTGTTTCGGAATCGCTTAGCGGAACCACCTGCGAGACCGCGTAGACCGATCCACAGCCTTGTAGAACTCCCTGGCAGTTCGGATCGCCAACTGCGCCTCCAAAGGCAGTTGTGCCAAAGAGGACGCCGTAGCGTAAGAGCAATGAAGACTCGGGGCTGTTGGTGGTCGTCTTGCCAAAGTCGATGAGTTCTTTCAGCTTGCCGGTTTTGGGCGAGAACCTGTACACCGAGCCGCATCCGAATCCTTCGCAGCCGCTTCCTCCTTCTACGGTAGTGCCATAGAGACGTCCATTCTCATCGAGAACTACGCCGGCGTATGGGGCATTGGGCTCGGAGAGTCCGCCCGCGGCGAAACTGTAAAGCACGGTTTCGGTCCATGTGCCTCCGCTGGGACTCACCTCCCAGATCGTGCCGAGCTCGGCTTCACCACCGTCGGACGTGGTGCCGAATAAATTACCCTGCGAGTCGATCGCCGGAATTCCTCGGGGATAGGTGCCGTCATTATCTCCAGTGGGGAACTTATGCAATACCGTCTCCTGCCAAAGACCGCCCTGGCCGGGAGTGAGTTGGTAGACGGTGCCCTGAAAGGGCCCACCGAATTTCGTGACGCCGTAGAGACTGCCCTGGGTGTCCATTGCAACACCTTCGGAGGGGGCGGCTCCGTCATTCGAGCCGCCGGCAAAGCTGTAGAGCACTTGTTCAGTCCAGCGGCGATGGGGGCCCGGCGTAAGTTCAAAGACGGTTCCGCACCCATTCGGCAGCGGTGCGTTCTGGCAGTTTTCGGGATGCGATCCTCCATACACCGTGGTGCCGTATAGGTTCCCGTTTGCGTCCATCAGCAGAGTCGAATCCGACACCGCGCCATCCTTTTTCGAGCCGCCAAAACTGTGCAGCAATGAAAACGTCCAGGAGCCAGCCTGTCCCGGCGAGAGCTTATAAACGGTGCCGAGTCCGTGCGTCCCGCAACTTTGGGTCGTCCCATAAAGGTTTCCGGCGGAGTCAAGTGTCAGGCCCGCGAATGGCGTGCAGCCGTCACTCTTCGACGCGTTGAAGCTGTGCAGCACGGTCTCAGTCCAGGTGCCGTTGTCATTGGGCGAAAGCTCAAAGGCGGTTCCGCATCCCGAGTTGAGGCAGTTGGGGTTATTCGGGCCGCCGAACAGGGTCGTACCGTAAAGATTCGCGTTAGCATCCGCGACGAGGCCGGCGGTGGAAGTGTAGCCATCGGGCGCGCCTTGAAAGTCATAAATGTCGCCTAACGTCCAGGAGGCTGGGGATGGGACCGCCCCGGATCTGCTCGCCGCCGATGCAGCTTCAGAATTGGGGTTTGGGCGCCAATTCTGTGCTGCCATGCCCAACGCCGCGAACAATAGAAGCGCCATCAGAGCCGGGCACCCGCGAGTACAGAAGCGAACGGAGAAAAAGGATGCGTACATGAGGCCCTCTTTATCAAGGAGTGCAGATTCCAGGTGGACGAGACTGGGCGTGGAAGTTAGCATCTGCGGGCCAGCGCGTCAACAGGGCTCGTTTGGGCGGCGGCGGCTCAGTTTCACCGGGCTACAACCCATTCGCCCTTTTTCCCTCCGCGTGTAGAAAAAATTCCTGCTACAATTTTCGTGGTTTCTGTTACCCTCCCGTGTTCGAGGAGCATTGAAGAAATGGCCTACATAATTGCAGAGCCCTGCATCGGTACCAAAGATACGGCTTGCGTTGACGCTTGCCCGGTCGACTGCATTCACCCCAAGAAGGATTCCGAGAAATACGCGACGGAGACGATGCTCTACATCGATCCGGTGGAGTGTATTGACTGCGGAGCGTGCGTGCCGGTTTGTCCGGTTTCGGCGATTTTTGCGCTGGACGATCTGCCGGAGAAGTGGAACGCGTTTACGGAGATGAACGCGAAGTACTTCGGAAGATAGCGTTCAGCCATCAGCTATCAGCCTTCAGCCATCAGGTAGAGCAACCCCATTGGCGCACGCCTTATCGGGCTTGCGCCTTTGTGTTTTCTGGCGTCGGTTGACTCGGGCTTGCGCCCTCGTGTTTATC
>JBAWAI010000098.1:0-4160 GCA_049589215.1 Terriglobales bacterium
GACTTGTTCCGAGCTTATTTCGAATCTCGCCTGCGACTGTGGGGCATCGAAGTTCAAAAGGATTAGCCGATCCCTTTTTCTTCGGAAGCTCCAGCCTACGCGACCCAGAATGAGCAGCGGACGGAGAAACAACGTGAGCGTAGATCTGAAGTAATAGCCGCTCGTTGAATCGATACGAAAGGCCACACTCTTATAGTCGCGGCGAGAGTCTTCGATCCATCCCGAATACATTCTGCCGCCTTATGATAGGTGGGCCGTTTTTAAAAAGGAAGGAATAGGCCAGTCGCTGCGACGCCGGTCCTGATCCGGGGCAAGTCCGGGAACTTATTCAATGGTCAGAATAGCCAATCCGACTACGGTTGCAGTTCGAGATGCCCTGGGCGTCAATCGGAAGATCGCTAAGATCATTCATCACAGCGAAGGCGGCTTTGCGGTAATGGTTCCTTATCACAAGGCCCGATCTGGCACGTTGTTGAAGATTCCACTTGACTACGACCTGAAGGGCGCCTCTTGGGTTCCGTTTGGGGAGTGTGTAGGGTATTCCGCCAACGACCGCGTCAAATTGTCGTTCCATCCCGACGGCTTCGTTCAGTTTTCCGGCGAGAATCCAAGCAAGATTCTATCCGGTCGAGACCCCGATACTGGGCAGCCAAGAGGGCTTGGGTTGATGAGTAATCCTTTGTCGCACCCGGTCAGATCTGGCCCAACGTTCGGAATCTCGGCTTGAGGACTTGAAGACTTCGAGGAACTTGAGCCAACTCGCGATGATGTCGTGTTTTTTTCTGAGGAGGAGATGTACTTCCGCGGCTGCCTTCCTGGCACTAGCAATGGTGTGCATGTCGAGGCGTTCGTCCTGGAACCAAGGTACTGGTCAGGTGTGCGGGGCAAGCTATCTGAAATGAAACTGTCGTTGTGCGTCGGGATGTTTGAGGCGACAGGTACTGCGTTGGACCTGAAGGTGATTCCTCTAGAGCATTCCAATGGATTCATCGGCGTCATGACAAGTCACGCCCACTACGGCTTTCCGGAGAAATCCGGTTTTGTATTAAGTGGGCCATCGGAGAGCATGCAAGGGTCTCGGAAGAACTCGCTCATGGCTATTTAACCAGATTCGCTCCGAGAGAAAATTCTGGGGAAAAAGGCTCGCAAGGGCGGCGATGTTTGGGGTCACAAGTCTCAAGCGCGGGACTACCGCGTGCTCATGCATGACCGTGGCGCAAAAGGGATGAGACGCACTCTCAACAAGCTGGGGCTGCCTCCGGAAGCGAAAGAGCGGGTTATCCGACTTTCGAGCAAACAACAAAAACTACAGCCGGCAGAGGTGCTAGATGCGGCAATCGATGCGAACCCCGGCGCCAAAGTTTGGTTCATTGAAGGGTTGGATATGTGGTTTCCCGATGCCTTGAAGATGAATGTAGTGGCACCTATTTTGGACGATCTGCAACGGGTGACCACTCGGAGAAATGTTGCAGTGATTGCGACAGTGGGCGCGCCCAAAAAAAAACAATGGAAGGTAGGGACACAGAGCGCTACCACGGACGCGATGCCTTATTCGGTAGCGCGGCTCTTGCTCGCAAAGCTGAGACTGTGGTGCTCATCAGCAAGGCCGATGTGGATGACGACAATACACTCCGGTTCTCAGCTGACTTGTTCGGAGCTTTGTCCGCAAAATAAGTCATCTCAATGGGCCATCAGGCCGCCCATTCATCAAATCGGCGCATGATCTCCATGAGCTTGCATCCCAACAGGATGAGAGAACCCCACAATATGAAGGGGACGCCATATAGTAGGAAATGCTTGCGCGAACGGGCTAACTCAAACACCCGCATCTTCACGATGGCGTATACGTTCGCTGAGAGATAAGCAACCGCCAAACAGCTCACTACCAAGTTATGCATCTTGTTGCTCCTCCTTTTACCGTGGGAGTTCCGCGCCGGTCGTTATGGTCGCGCCGAACACGATGTTTCCTCTTGGGAGGAGCGCGCAGTGGCGACGACCGAGCTGCCGCCACTGCATTCGCTATTGCATCAAGTACGCAATGGTATCCGAGTCATTGAAGACCGTTCTCGATGCCAGCTTGCCCCCCTGGACGGTCCACCACCTCAGAGTTGAGACCATCCTCCGTCTACCGGAAGCTCGGCGCCGGTCGTGTAGGTCGCGTCAAACGCGAGGAAGAGGACGGCCTTCGCGATTTCCTCCGACGTCCCCCAGCGCTTCATGGGAATCATGCCGATCATCTTCTCTCTAAGCTGGGCGGCCGCGTCTTTCTCGGGGAACATCTTGCCCAAGATCGGCGTGTCAATGGGGCCGGGCGTCACCGCGTTGACGCGAATCTCGCGAGGAAGCAACTCAGTGGCGAGCGTCCGAGCGAATGATCGTAGCGCGGCCTTGGCGGCTCCGTATGTGGCGTTGCCGGCCATTCCCTTGACGTTGGCGATCGAGGTTGTGAGGACGACAGAACCTCCCCGGTTTATTAACGGCGTGAGCTTCTGCACCGCGAAAAGCGGTCCTTTGGCGTTCAGGTTGAACATCTCGTCGTAGATGGCCTCGGTGATGCTCTCGAGTGGCGCTCGGATGCTGAACCCGGCGTTGACGAAGAGCAGGTCGAAGGTGTCGAATTCAGCCTTCACCCGAGAGGCCAGGGCGTCGAGGTCCGTCAACGAGCGCGCGTCGCTCGAAACCACGAGGGCGCCCTTCCCGAGTTCTTTCTGCGCCGATTCCAGGCCGACCTTCGAGAGACCCGTCACTAGGACACGCGCACCGCCACCCATGAGCATCTTCGCCGTTGCGAGCCCCATGCCGCTCGTGCCGCCGATGATCACCACCTTTTTACCTTCGTACCGTTCCATGTGTTTCCTCGCGAGGTTAGGGTTACTTTGCTAATTTTGAACTATGTGGTTCGATAATAGAGACGATAACCGCGGTCAAGAACCTTTTGAACTGTTTATTTCAAAAAACCGTAGGCCCCGTGAACGATCATTTGCTGCGGAAGACGACGAATTTATCTATGTCACGACGGGCCGTTTGGCTTCGGCGGACTCGATGGCGACGAGGGTTTGGCAAGCTCGAAATCGACGCCAGAGACCTTGACGACGGCCTGCCACGCGGCTTCCTGGCTGGCGCAATCGTGGAGGTGTGGTTGGCGCTGCACCTCCATTGGGCCTGAGAACTTCCCTTTGGCCGAGGCGAAGAATTGCCCCGAGAGGTCAGTTCCGAACTTTGATGCCTGGACATACCGGCTGGCCGCGGTCTCCGGCGTCTGATTCATGCCGGGAATGAGGTTCACGATTGGGATCATCAGATACCTCAACGCGAAACCAGCGCTTCGCACCACGTTGGTGCCGGTCGCGCCACCGGGCGACACGGCATACACGGCCATTCCGGAGGGCAGCCGGCGGGCCAGCGCCACGGTCCACCAAGCGACGACGAGCTTCGCGTCGGCATACGCATTATTGGGCACGTACTTCACGTTCGGCCCGTTGCGTATCAGGGCTTCAACAGCGGCGGTTCGATTACCCTGGAACCGTTTGGCCGCGAAGGCTGGCAGGTCGGTGTATTTGAACATGGGTACGCCACCGCGGGCAGGTTCTGCACCTGCGATAACGATTCGCGCGTTGGGGCTCAGCAAGTTGGCATTGAGCAACCCAACCGTCAGTTGATGATGTCCGATAAGCGGGGCCTGAGAAGACTCGACGCCCGTCGCGGTGACTGCGCGCTTCTTAAAGGGAACCAACCCTGCATTGAGTAGCAGAAAATTGATCGGCTGGCCGCGCTTGACGAGTTCGGCAACGGCCGACTGAACACTCGACGGCTTGTCCAGATCGAGCGCCAGCGGCGTGAAGATCACTGTTTTGTGCTCAGCCGCGAGTTGAGCGGCCGCTTGCTGGGCCCCGGCCAGGCTGCGACCGGTGACGATGATCTCGTGCCAGCCCTCTCCGGCGAGCAGGCGGGCTGCCGCTTGGCCGAGCCCGGAAGTGGCGCCGGTGACGAGAGCGATCGAATGTTCCATGGAGGGCTCCGTAAGGGTAAAGGCCAAGTCGTGAGGCCCCACGAGGCCAGTAACCGGCTTGCTAATTTCGAACCACTCAGTTATATATTGGCGTGATAAACACTGTCAATGAATTGTGAACTAAATGATTCAAAAGACCGCTAGACCGGTG
>JBAWAI010000099.1:0-1520 GCA_049589215.1 Terriglobales bacterium
ATCGAACTGGTTCCCATCGAGCGCGCCCGCGCCATGTTCGAAACAAATTTCTGGGGCGCGGTCCGCATGATGCAAGCCGTGCTGCCCCACATGCGCGCGCGCCGCAGCGGCACCATCGTCAACGTCACCTCACTGATGGGCCACGTCACCCTCGGCGGCCACGGCTTTTATGCCGCCACCAAATTCGCGCTCGCAGCCGTCAGCGAAACCCTCGCCATTGAGGCCAAGCCCCTCGGCATCAAAGTCGCAATCATCGAGCCCGGCGTAATTCTCACCCCCATCTGGAGCAAGGCCGAGTCACTCATGCCCGAGAAGCACGACTACCAGCAGGCCATGGAACGACTCGGGCGTTTATTCGGCGCGCAACTCGAAGGTGGCACGCCAGCCGATGTGGTCGCCAAGGCGATTTACGATGCCGTGCAGGAAGGCGGGTCAAAACTGCGTTACCCGGTCGGACCCGACGCCGAAGTAGTCGCCGCCGCGCGTGATCGCATGACCGCAGCCGAGTGGGCCTCACTCCTCAGCGAAGAAGATGAAGAAAAATTCGTAGCCAGAGCGGAAGCCACCTTCGGAGCCGATCTCCTCAACCCGCCATCTCTAAACGACAGGTTGAAAAAAGGCCTGCCAAAAACCAGCGCAGCCTAGCAGCCGCAACAAGCACAGTTCACCGCCGCCGCCGATCATCGAAGTAAAAAACCGCACAGCCGCGAACAGGAATAAGAAATAAGCATTAGGTTCTAATCCGCGAGAATCCGCGGAAAAGAAGTTATTTTCTATCGTTCTTTCCGAGCCGCCAGCCGCACCGGAATCTGCTCCACAATCTCGATCTCAAACCCCTCCAGCGCCGCCACTCTCCGCGGATGGTTCGTCAGCAGCCGGATCCGCTTCAAATTCAAATCCGACAGAATCTGCGCCCCCAGCCCAATCTCGCGCTGCGTCTTCCGTTCGCTGTCCGGCAAAGTCGGCTGCCGCCGCTCGCGATGGAACGTCAAAAATGACTGCTCGCCAATCTTCTCCGCCGAAAATCCGCGCGACGCCTGATGCAGATAAATCAGTGCTCCACGTCCCTCGTCTGCGATCCTCTCCAGCGATGCCTCCAGCGTCCCATGGCACTCGCACCCGGTCGCCCCAAACACATCGCCCAGCAGGCAATGCGCGTGCATGCGCACCAGCACCGGCTCATCCGTGTCGATGTCGCCCCGCACCAGCGCAATATGCGAATCCCCGCCATCCACTTCGCTCTCATACGCGATCAGCCGAAACTCCCCGTGCTTGGTGTCGACCATCGCCTCGCCCACCCTGTGCACATAGCGCTCATGCTGCATCCGGTACCGGATCAGCTCCGCCACCGTCAGCATCAGCATGTTGTGCACTGTGCAGAATTCAATCAGGTCCGGCACCCGCGCCATTGTCCCGTCGTCCCGCATAATTTCGCAGATAATGCCCGCCGGCACCAGCCCCGCCAGCCGCGCCAGGTCGACCGATGCCTCCGTCTGCCCGGCCCGCACCAGCACTCCGCC
>JBAWAI010000100.1:0-14949 GCA_049589215.1 Terriglobales bacterium
CAAGGGTACGACAGGAACTTGCGCCGGGCGGTTGCATTATTTTGGAGGCGCGTACGACGCACCCAAGAGGTGTTCGTGCCGTCCTTCGAACAAACTCGGCTCGAGAACACCCCACATCCCAATCCGCAAGAGAAGCTCAGACCCTGTAACAGAAGTTTCACTCGATCTTCATAGTTCGGTAACAAGCCGGTAATCATCGGCACCTACTATCGCCAATCAAACGTTCTATCGCTGATCGAACATTCCAGCCAGATGTCTTTCTACCAACGTCGCATGTCGGATCGCAGTTGCGTGAGGGAAAAATCCAGTGAGGGGAAAAATTCAATGAGGAGCAGAATGCATATGTCGCAAAAAACGGCTCAAAAACATTCTTTAACCAGATCTTGCACCTGGCGGCGTCCGCTCGCCGTCCTGGCGATGGCGCTAGGGCTGAGCGTTTTGGCACTCGCGCAGTCCCAAGAGTTCCCGACCTACACACCGGGCGAGAACACGAACGCGACCACGGGCCCGACCTACTCCGCGCCCTTGACCAACCCCTGGGTCGTCAGCGATGGCACGATCATCACCCCTACTGGCACCCAGGTCTACCTCGGCACTACGACCCGGGCCAAAGCCATCGCGCTTAATCCCACCGGCAACGGAACCGCTGCTGTCCTTCAGATGGGCGCCCCGCAGTCCGTCTCGATCTTCTGCGTCGCCACCGCCGGCTGCGATGGCGGGACCTACACGCAAGGCCAGGTCATGCAGAACTACATTCCGTCGAAGACCAACAGCGGTAGCTCCATGGGTATCACCTATACGCCCAATGGCCAGTACCTGGTGTTTAGCCAGGACGGCGACTACGGGCCAGCGTATGTTGCCATCGCCAGTGTCGCGTCGACCGGCTTGCTCTCCAATTACGCTGAGGTGAGCGTCCCACTCGACGTCAACGGCGGCGGCAATCTGACCAACGTTACCTGCTATCCCTGGGTCGCTCCGTTCAACACTGCCAAGGCACCCGCGTCGGGCAGTCCTCCGGGGACCACCGGCAGTATTGAAATCCCCTGCGGCCAGACCGTCTCGCTTGTGTCAGATGGTGCGCCGACTTCCTATCCGATGGGCATCGCAGTCACGCCGAACGGCAACACTGCGTACGTGGTGCTGGACAACAATGACACGATCACGAGCATTAACCTGACGGGAACCCCGGTAGAAGGTCCGGAGATCCGCGTCGGTCAGGTCCCGAACAACATCCTGATCAACAGCGCCGGCACTTACGCTTACGTTGCCAACGAGGCGGGAAAGGTTCCTACCGCGAGCAGCTTCCAGGAATACTCGAATGGCACGCCGGTCATTGCCGTCTATCCGACTGGCGCGACGAGCGAAGGCACCATTTCCGTCGTGAGCCTGGCCACGTCCAAAGTCACGAAGACCATCAAGGTCGGTCTGCACCCGACGGGTATGGCCTTCTGGATCAGTGGGTCGACCACCTACCTGTTGGTGACCAATGCCTATGACGATTCGATCTCGGTGATCAACACGAACACCAATACGGTGTCGTCGACGATTGAGCTTGATGCCTTTCTGGCTGGGCTCGGGGTTAAGGTGCCCGGCGGACTCGTCACTGGCGTGGGGCCAAACGCGATCGCCGTCGATAATTCGAACAATGGTTACGTGGCGCTCTACAACGCCAATGCGGTTGCCGTAATCGATCTGAACACCGCAGTTGTCTCGGGCCTGATCCCGACCGGCTATGCGCCGAGCTCGGTCGTGTTCGACTCGACTGACGGTGAGCTGCTGGTTGCCAACGACAAAGGCCTTGGCACCGACGGTTACGGCGTAGCCCCGCCTCCAACGAATACGTTCGAAAATTCGTACGGCAAAGAATTCGGCGCGATCGACTTCAACACTCACCAGGACCTCGGCACCGTGAGTATCATTCCCATTGCCAGCATGAACCTGCCGACGCTGACGACGCAGGTTCTATACAACAACCACTGGGATCTCACGAGAAATATTGCGTCTGCTTCCGGTGGAAAGAGCACGACTCCCCCGGTCGCGATCCCGGGTAACATCGGTGCACCTTCGCTGATCAAGCACGTTTTCCTGATCATCCGTGAAAACCGCACCTACGATCAGATCCTGGGCGACGTGACCGCCGGCAACGGCGACCCCTCCCTGGCAACCTTTGGCGACGACTCGACCTACACACCTTACCCGGTCGTAACACCCAACGCGCACGCGATCGTGCAGCGCTTCCCGCTGCTGGACAACTACTACAACCCGAGCCGCCAGTCGGCGGACGGTCACAACTGGATCACGCAGGCCATGGCTCCTTACTCCGATGACATCCAGTCGCCGGATTGGCTGCGTGACTACCCCTCCAACGGCGGCGAGGCGCTTGCCTACCAGAAGGCTGGCCACCTGTGGGATCAGGCTGCCAAGTACAAAGTCTCGTTTAAGAACTACGGCGAGTACATCGAATACAACACGTTCCTGCAGCCGACCGGTTCGACTACCGAGCCGCTGTGGATCGACTTCTACAACGACGTCACTTGTTACGAGGCTGGCAACGAACCCCAGCTCTATAACTACAATACGGTCGCCTCGCACTCCCCGCTGCCGAACCTGATTAACTACACGCACCAGAACTATCCGCAGTTCGACCTGGGCATCCCCGACCAGTTCCGCTTCGATATCTGGAATGAGGACTTCCAGAGCGACGTCGCCGCAGGCACGGTTCCCCAGTTGGAGATGATGTGGATCAGTTCCGACCACACCGGCGGTCCGCCGAACGCGGTAGCCATGCAGGCCGACAACGACCTGGCGCTTGGCCGCTTTGTCGAGGCCATCAGCAACAGCCCGATTTGGTCCTCTTCGGCGATCTTCGTCACAGAAGACGACGCGCAGACCGGAGTCGACCACGTCGACGGTCACCGCAGCCCTGGTTATGTAATCAGCCCCTACGTCATCCAGAGTACCGGTGGTTCAACCTACGTTGAGAGCACCTTCTACACGCAGGTCAACATGACCCGCACCATCGAGCAGATCCTCGGCATGAAGCCCATGAACCAGAACGACCTCGTGGCCTCGCCGATGAGTACGCTCTTCCTCGATAATCCACCGGCAGACAACTTCCTGCCGTGGACACCCGTGGCAGCGGGAGTGCCGCTGACCTATGGTGTTTCCCAGACTCCAACTCAGACCCTCCCGCCCTCGTGTTCCGCGCTAAAGACTCAGTCCAAAGCGCAGTCCACAGTGAAAGAGAGCCCGAAGGTTCAGGCTCTGCGGGCTGGCTGGATGGCAAAGAAGGCGGAGATCTTCGCTGGCAAGTATCAGAAGCCAGACTCCGAAGACTCGGACACCGTTAACCACCTCAACTGGTACGAATCCACCAGCTTTACTCGCCCCTACCCTGGCGAGGAGACGGTTCGCCCCGCGAGCGACTTCAACCGACCGGCACCCACCAAGGTTGACGACGACGACTAAAAGCTTTTTAAACTACCAAACCCTCTCCCCGATTAAGAGGAGAGGGTTTTTTCATGCCTCGAAAAGAACTGCGCCCAAGAAAATTGCAACCGATCAGAAAATGCCTTGATCGTGGATTGTGCAGTGTGCTGACCTCGGCGAAAGCTGCTTGCCAACGTGGGGCGCGGGCAAATTGATTTGCGGATGGGTCTGTACGACTTCCGCAACCGTTTTGCCCATATCTTCTTTTACGGGGGTTGCCAGAAAGCCGTGGACGATCTGGTAGGCGTGCGGCCCGGTCGTCTCTAACGCCATACCGGCGATTTGTCCGCTGTCATTGATGTTGCTGGCGTTAACTACGAAGAGATGGGAACTTGCCGGAAATAGAGTGTTGAGGTCGTACATCACGCCGTTCTGCCATAGGAGGCCGTGGGACCAGCTGGCGTTGTCGGAGTTAAAGGAGCTTCCTACCGCCTGGCCCCGGTTATTGATGCTGGTGGCAAAGGAGGCAACGTCCCCGTCGGGAAGTTGGCCGCCGCCGAGGGCTGTGACAGTATTGTTCTCCCAAAGAGTGGCCAGGGCTACTCCGTCAGTGGTAACGCCTTGCCCAACGATTTGGCCGCGGTCGTTAATCTCGTAGGCGATGGCGGGGAGGATTCCGAGGCCGGGAAGCTGGGTGACCATGTTCTTTTGCCACATTACGGCTGAATTCACTGCGATGCAGGTTCCGGAGTAGCCTACGGTCTGGCCTAGATTGTTGATGCCGTATGCAACGCCGTCTGGATCTTTACCGAAGGGAGGAAGGGGCTGGGCAATGCCTTTAGTCCACATGACGGGGAGGTCGACGCGATTATTAGGGCCCTGCGTACAGGTGGAGTCGACCACACCGTTTTCCGCATAGCCTGCGACTTGGCCTTTGTTATTGATGGCGCTGGCCTGCCCGTTAACGCCGCCCACGGTTGGCAGAGCTGTCATGACGCCGTCTTTCCAGAGGAACGGAAGGCAAACGTGGTGAGTGCCGAAGAAGCAAATGTCTTCGCCATTCGGGTCTAAATCAGCTGTCTCCGACATACCGACGGCTTCGCCGGGGTCGTTGATGCCATTCCAATTGATGGAACTGTTGGCGCCTCCGAGGGTGCCGAGTTCGAGGTTGAGGTGGTCGATGGTGATTGAGTCGGTGCCGGACACGGCCGGGAACTCAGTGGAAAGGCTGAAGGGATCGAGGGACTGCTCCATGTTGAGCGTCCAGCCGTAATTATTGAGGCCCATGGGCATGCCCAGGTTGTCAGGATGTTGGACGCCCAAGTCCTGAACCTTGTATTTCGCTTGCGCGACCGCATTGCTGAAGCAACCCAGAACAATCGTTGTGATACCCAGTATCCAGAACTTCCGCAACTGACTAAGCGTGCTCATATTTTTCCTCCGGTAGGTCGTGTTGACGAGATGGCTGGCGATTTACGTCAGGCACCGCTCGGCGCTGTGACAGCGAGTGTGCATTCGAGAGCGGGAATTGACTCGCAACCCGCAAACTCCTGCCCAGTGGGAACTGAGGGTGCATGTGGTGGTCCACACTCACAACAATTACGCGAGATGACAGGCCTGACAGTTCAGCGTACAAAAACGAGAGGCGGGCTCGCGGAATCCTGAAACGATCACAGAACCGGAGAGCAGCTGTTTCTCCGCGTTCTCATACTTACTGGCGACAAGCTACGAGATTCGAGAACCGGGAGCCAGTAGTCAGAACGCCCAATTGTGATTGACCTTCAGATGAATGAGGCTCACCCACAAAAACCACCTCCGCAGAAAATGCAACCGCAGGTCCCCCATAGCGGTCATACCTTTCGAAATCGAAAGAAGCTAACTGGGGAGGATCGAATGGAAGGTATGGACGGCATCGCTCACTTAGGGGTATTTCTGGTTCCCATCGTCGGGAGCATTGCGCTATTTTCGTTTCTGGCGGTGGCATCGTGGTCGGACGCGCGCCGCAAAGAGCGCGAGGCTTATTACCGAGCGGATGCCTTGAAGAAGATTGCCGAGAGCTCGGCCGATGGCGCCAAGTCCGCCGTCGAGTATCTGCGCGAACAGGACAGCATCGCAGTCCGAAAAAGAGTTGAAGGAATGAAGATCGGGGGACTAATTACCGCGGCTGTCGGCGTAGGAATGATGATCTTTCTCCACGGAATCGAACATGAAGAACCCGCCTATCTCATGGGAACGATTCCGCTGTTGATCGGGCTGGCGCTGATGGTCTATGGCTTCGTCCTGGCCCCGAAGGCGCAGACTGAAAAGTAGTCGGGTTGGAGCTGAAGTCGGTAGAGCACGGGTCGCCCGCAAGGGACTCGCAACCATCGACAGGTCGTTTCGTCCCGTCAACTGGAGACGCCGTTCGCCGCGATGTCGCCTTTTGATGCGACAATGCAAGACCCATTTCCGACTGAACTATTTTCCGACTGCACTATAATGTTGCAGTTGGCAGCCGGACCGGACGATCGCTGTTGCAAGACAGAGGAAAGTCCGAACTCCGCAGAGCAGTGTGCCGGATAACGTCCGGGACGGCCGGTTCAAGCCGGCTATACGGAAAGTGCCACAGAAAACATACCGCCTGCGCCGCAAGGTTCGGGTAAGGGTGAAAAGGTGCGGTAAGAGCGCACCGCCGCAACAGTGATGTGGCGGGCAGGGCAAACCCCACACGGAGCAAGACCAAATAGGGAGGAAGTTCCGCCGCCGCTGCAAGGTCTTCGGGATGGAAGATTTTGCCGCGATTGCTGCAGGGAGATTTTGCAGCGACGGCGGGCGCGTGCCGGCTCGGTGCGCAAAACCTTCGGGTAGGTCGCTAGAGCCGCGCAGTAATGCGCGGCCCAGAGGAATGATCGTCCTGCCGCAAGGCAGACAGAATTCGGCTTACAGGTCCGGCTGCCAATAAGATTTCTGGAGTCCTTCGAGTTCCCGCTCAGGAAATCCTTCGGCTGCACTCTTGATTTCGGCGGGGCTCCCGCTTCGCTGATGTCCGCTTGACGCCCCAGCCTTAGCGCTTCCAAAACACATTAAAGACACCGAATCGCGTGGCGTGCGGGAATCGTTTGATGACCTCGGCCTTTACGTCCGGACGCATGGCCGCGCCGGGGAAAAATGGGGCGTCATTGATGACCACCAGGTTGAGATCGTCGGACTGTATAACCTTGAGAATTTCTTCCGGCGACGCGCCGGTATCGTCGTGCGCCAGGCTCTTTAGCCCTGAAAGAAAATACAGCTCCGGACAATCATTGCCGGCAAACATCAGTCCGTTCGGGCTATGTTCGCGCAGGAAGCGAGACAGGTCATCGAAGAACACAGCCTCTTCGATCCTCAACCCGCCGGCTCTCGGCGATTGCATCGTCTGCATGGGGCCGACCATCGAGGCAACTTGATAAATGTGGAGCGGCAAAAGACTAACCATGCCAAACACGAGATACAATCCGACGACTGATGCCAGAGCGTACGTCCCGCGCTGCCTCTTTCCCATTGAAACGATCGCCACAACTGCCAATAAGGTTAGAGGCGCCACGTAACAAAAGTAGATTGGAGCCGCATATGGATACTGCACAAGGCTGCATGTTGCGGCGAGCGAAACCAGCAGTACAACTTGCTGCCGTTCGAGTCTGATTTGCGCGTCTTGGGTTGGCATGTCATTGGATCGCGCCTTCTGGCGGTCACGGAACCACACCAGCGCTATTCCCGCGAGCACTACGATCGGCGTCAGCACCACTACCGAACACCAGATCCCGAAGACAAGATCGAACGAATACGCCGCCCTTGCCACCAACGCGACCGCTCCCAGGGCGAGAGCGATACCAATGGCCTTTCCCTGGAATCGATCCCAATACATCGCCGCAGCCAACACAGCCGCCAACGGCAGGGTGTAAAGAAGTTGCTCAACTCCCGGCGGACGGACCACGCCGAGGCCAGCCGATCTGTAGATCGCACTCGCAGCGACCCCCGCAAAAAATCTCGCCACGCCACCCGCCCGCGCATACGGGATCAGGAAGATGAGGATTGGGCCCGCCAGCCCGCAAAGGAACGGGATGACCAAACGAAAGATCGTTCGGAAGCGTTGCCCGCTTCCGGCCCGCACACCTCGTTCTCCAAGCAAAATCAGAGCAACCACCGCCGCTGAGGGCAAAACGAATTCGTATATCTCGTTCATGCCCAATCTCGTCCGCAGCAGGAGGACGACTGTTGTCACAAATAGGAGTAGCGCGCCAACACTAAATAAACGGTACAGCCAGCAGGTTTTTGAAGTCTGTGCCCCGGCATTGTGATGCTGACCATCGCCGTGACTTTCGCTCTGTTCGAAGAAGGCGAGGAAGAGCAGCATTCCGGCAATGTAATACGCTCCAATCACCTTGATCAGGATTGAAACCCCGCCGCACGCGCCGGCAATCACCAGCCATCGCCGCGTTCGAACGTCGAGATAACGCAACATGGCGGCCGCACCAAAGGTCGCAAAGAAGAGGTTGTACCAGGAGGGCATTGCTGCCGGATAATTTGGAAAACTCCAAACGACTGCCAAAAGCGTAATGAACCCTGCCGCAATCGGCGAAACCAGACGCTGGGCAATGTAGTAGACGGCGGGAATCCAAGCCAGGAAAAACAGGAATACACAGATGCGCAAGGACATCAAGTTCACGCCAAGAACTCGAAACGCGAGCGCATGAATAAGACTCAAGCCGCCGGTGTAGACCTCGCCAAAATCGCTATGCGGAAGTTGTCCCTGCATCACCCGCAGTGCGCTTTGGCTCAGCGTACCGTCGTCAGCTGGAACCCAACCCTGGCCGATACGCAGGCCAACATATATCCCCGCGACTGCAAGGACAGCTGCCAGAACACAAACCTGAGCGACCCAACCTTGGGGAGCCTCCGGCGCATGCACGGGGCGATCACTCGCAGGTTCCGCTAAACCAGCATTCTCCTGCCGAAAGCGTGTTTCCACATTCAAAGACGGATTAATGTTTGTGTCTATTTTCAAGGTGGTCATCTTCCGCAAACTGAAGGAGGAAACCGGCACTGGGTTTCACTGTGCGTTGTGAGGGGTCGTCGTGGAATATTCTCCGCGGCGATCGATCCACTCTCAATCAGTTCATGCTAACCGCCCGTCACTTCAGGCGCATGTTACCCAGGTTATGTGCGCTTGCCCAATGAATACCTCGGGTTAGATGTCCGGCGCCAAATGGTCGGGCGGATTCGTCGATGCCGGATATACGCGCCGCGTGATACGATTTCCGCGTGGGCGACTCCGCTTACCTTCCGAGTGTTGCCTCGGCCGTTGCAACCACCGGGGTTCGCTCCCGGCATCCTGCCTTGGTTCGCATCACTCACTGGATCACTACTCTGTGCTTTTTTGCGCTGCTAGTCAGCGGCACTGAGATTGTGATCTCTCACCCTCGCTTCTATTGGGGCGAAACGGGCAACGATTTGACTCCGACGTTGTTTAGGCTGCATATTCCGGCGTCACGGCGTTTGGTGCCGACGGGATATGGGTACGTACTGCCGGATGCGAACGGGTGGAGCCGGTATCTCCACTTTCAGGCTGCCTGGGTGGTCATACTGACCGGCTTACTGTATGTAATCTTCGGTTTGGTGTCTCCGCATTTTCGAAAGAATTTGCTCCCTGGCAAGGCGGATCTCTCGTGGCGGTCGCTATTCAGGTCGATCGCCAACCATTTGCGGTTTGAGCGGCCCAAAGAGTCTGAAGCATGGTCGTACAACGTGCTCCAGCGGCTCAGTTATCTCTTCGTGATCTTCGTTCTTTTCCCGCTAGTAGTGTGGACGGGACTGGCGATGTCTCCTGCCTTTGTTTCAGCATTTCCGGCGACCGTTAATCTGCTCGGCGGCCAGCAGTCGGCACGTACACTTCATTTCTTAGTCTCTCTGGCGCTCGTACTTTTTCTGCTGGTCCACGTCGTTATGATTTTTCTGGCCGGATTCTGGAACCGTATGCGGGCTATGATTACGGGCCGTGTCGAAACACCGATGGAGCGTATATGAGCGATCTTCCACGCCGAGAACCGTCAGCCCGCAAAGTATCGCGCCGCAAATTGATCACCACCGGACTCGCAGCGGCAGCTGGCGTAGCCGGACTCGGCGCGGCCACACGAATTGCGCAGAAGTATGGACTCGTACCACCCGATCACGGCGGCATTTACGGTCTTGGCGAAACACTGACCTATGCTTCACAGCGGCTGCTGACCAGGCACTCGTTAGCGCGGGAATTCTCCCGGAGCCAGATTTCGAAGTCTCCATTCCCCAATGAAGTCGAGGCCCCGAGTGACGAGTTCAAGCGCCTTCAGGCTGGAAGGTTTGCTGATTGGCGGCTCTCGGTTGATGGCATGGTCGCCCGGCCCGCCACTTTTTCGATCGATCAGCTTAAGAGCTATCCGGTTCGCAGCCAGATCACCATGCTGCAATGCGAAGAGGGCTGGTCGTACATCGCCGAGTGGATCGGCGTGCCTTTGTCTCATGTTCTGGATGCTGTGGGTGTTCTTCCGCAGGCCAGATACGTCGTCTACTTCTCGATAGAGCGCGACACGTGGGATAGCATCGATATGGCCGATGCGTTGCACCCGCAGACTTTTGTGTCCTACGGTATGAATGGCGATGAGCTTCCTGTGCGCCATGGCGGGCCGCTTCGACTGCGTGTCCCTCGTCAAGTCGGCTACAAGAACGTGAAATTCATCACCCGGCTGACGGTCACCGACAACATGAAAAAGTTCGGCAAGGGTCTGGGGTCGGTGGCGCCCGAGTTTGGCTATGCCTGGTACGCAGGAATCTGACAGTTTGCGATCCTGGAGACCGGTCTGACTGCCCCGTTATTTATCTGAGCGTTGGTGCGCAAGGCCGAGGCAGGATTGCACTCGGCGGCTTGCGCACACCTGAGATGCGGACGCTCTTAGCGGGGATGGCTTGGAAGGGCGTGAGGCGCGGAAGCGCAGACAAAACTTGGTGTGACTTTGGCGGCATGGCTAAGATCGCGTACTTCTGCCTGCGGCCTCAGGCTCTTTTTTTCTTGCGCAGAAGCCGGCTCCTCTTGCCCTCGCGCGCTCTCTCTTTTTTCTCCGCGGCAACTTGCGGGTTGGGCTGGATCGTGCGCTGCGCCATTTCTGCTTCCCGAGTGCGTTCTTCGGTGAGTTTTGCGTTCATTTCCGCTCCGAGGAGCAACGCGAAGGCGTTCCAATACAACCATGTCAGGAGTGCGATAAAGCCTGCGAGGGTTCCGTAGGTGCGGTTGTAGTTGGCGAAGTGGCGGAAATAGACACCCAACAGGTAAGAGAGAACGATCCAACTGGAGACGGCGAGAAGCGCTCCCGGCAAGGTGTCGAGAAGTCGTTGCCTGACTTTAGGGGCAAGGAAATAGACGGCCACGACGGCCAGCACGGTGAAGGAAATAGCGACGCCCCAATGGATAAGAGGCCAGAAGACTACAAAGTTCCGGGAAACGGGAATTCTGGTGGCGAGCCATGAACCAAATTCGGGACCTACAATCAACACGGCCAAGGCCGCGAGCCAGAGACCGACGCAGACTCCCCCCAGGACCAACGCGAGCAGACGCGTCTTCCACATCGGCCGGTCGTCTTTTACATCGTAGGCGATATCGAGCGCCTCGATGGCAGCGTCGAAGGCGGTGGATGCCACCCAGAGCAGTCCCAGCGTGCCGAACGACAACCATGCCTTGTGATTGGCGCCAGTGAGATCGAGAAGCATGGATTGGACGAAGCGCATGGCATCCGGGGGCAGGATGCGGGCCATGGCGCTGAGCGAGCGGGCGAAAAGGTCGGTGAATGGGATCGATCCCATGACCGCGGAGAGGAAGATAAGGCCGGGAAAGACCGCAAGAATCGTGTAGTACGAAAGAGCAGCGGCGACCTGGAACGTGTGGTGGTCCTGAACGTCCTGATAGGTGGCGGCAATCGCCCGCTTGAGACCAGCCCGAGTCACGAGGAAATTTTACTCGCTCGATTCGCGGGGATGGGAACGAAATCAGGTAAACGCCGCATTGCTTGTCTAAGGTTTTTCTGTAGTAGTTCTCAACGTGAGCAGAATGCAAGGCTCCGACCACGGAAATCGTCGGTCGGGCATCTAACGCCTGACGCTGGAACGCGAACCATCAAAGGACAGCAGGGACTTGTACGATACATATGACCTGTCAAGACGCGCAGAAGTGAGCGCCGACGGGTTGGGGGAAACGGTTGCCGTTAAAACGGGAGGTGGGGTGGTACAAAAACGCAATCTTTTACCAGGTCCACGTCCGCACGTTCCTGGACGCTAACGGCGACGGGATTGGCGACTTTCGGGGCCTGGCGCAAAAGCTCGACTACGTGCAGGAACTCGGGGTCGATGCGATCTGGCTGATGCCGTTTTTTCCATCGCCCTGGCGGGACGATGGCTACGACATTTCCGATTACCGGTCGGTCCACCCGAAATATGGAACGCTCGAAGACTTCAAATCGTTTCTCGCGATCGCGCATGATCGCGGCATCCGCGTCGTTATCGAGCTGGTCGCAAACCATTCTTCCGATCAGCATCCGTGGTTTCAGGAGTCGCGAAGTTCAAGGGACAATCCGAAACGCGACTGGTATGTGTGGAGCGACACAGACACGAAGTATGCGGGGACGCGCATTATTTTTATCGACACGGAGATGTCGAATTGGGCGTGGGATCCGATTTCAAAGGCGTACTACTGGCATCGGTTTTTCAGCCATCAGCCCGATTTGAATTACGACAATCCCGCGGTGCGGGAAGAGATGTGGCAGGTGATGAAGTTCTGGCTGGACCTCGGAGTGGACGGGTTCCGGCTGGACGCAGTTCCCTACCTGATTGAGCGCGAGGGAACGAATTGCGAGAACCTGCCGGAGACGCATGAGGTAATCCGGGAGCTGCGCAAAAAGGCTGACGAGCAGTTCCCGGGCACGATGCTGCTGGCAGAAGCCAACCAATGGCCGGCAGATTTGCGTCCGTATTTCGGCAATGGCGACGAGTTTCACATGGCGTTCCATTTTCCGCTGATGCCGCGGATGTTCATGGGGCTGCGCCTGGAGGATCGCAAACCGATCACTGAAATTCTGCAACAGACGCCGGACATTCCTCCAACTTGCCAATGGGCGATCTTTCTGCGGAATCACGACGAGTTGACGCTTGAGATGGTGACGGATATCGAGCGTGATTACATGTACGACATTTATGCCAGCGACAAGACGATGCGGCTGAACCTCGGCATCCGCCGGCGACTGGCGCCGCTACTCGACAACGACCGGCGACGAATCGAACTAATGAACGGCTTGCTCATGTCATTGCCGGGAACGCCCATCATTTATTACGGGGATGAAATTGGCATGGGCGACAACATCCACTTGGGAGACCGCAACGGCGTGCGCACGCCGATGCAGTGGACTGGGGGTGGGAATGGCGGCTTTTCGACGGCCGACCCCGAGAGTCTTTATTCTCCGCCAATTTTGAACCCGGTTTACGGGTACCAGGCAGTGAATGTGTTATCGCAGGAGCGCTTCGATCACTCGCTGCTCTCGTGGATGAAGCACCTTATTCGAGAGCGGCAATCGACTCCGGTGTTCGGGTCGGGCACGATCGAGTTTCTTTATCCGGCCAATCATCGGGTGCTGGCTTATGTTCGGCAGCTCGGCAAAGAAACGGTGCTGGTGGTGAACAATCTATCCAGCGCGGCGCAGGCGGTGGAGTTGGACTTGAAGAGATACAAAGGGAACATCCTGATCGAGATGTTCGGCAGAAATATTTTCCCGCGCATCGGCGATTTGCCCTACCTGCTCACGATGGGGCCGTACCAGTTTTACTGGTTCCGGCTGCGGCGGATTTGATTTCATCGCGCCGATCGAGTTAAGCGCGACACGAATGACGCGACAAGTTTTGCCCGGAGGTTGAATTGGCTGAAGAAACACTTTTGAACGATGAATTTCTTCGCCAGCTCATGAATGTAGGCGAGGTCGACATCCTTGTCGGACTGCCGACCTACAACAACGCGAAGACAATCGAGCCGGTTGTGCGCGCGATCCAGGCGGGCATTCTCAAGTGCTTTCCCCGGGAGCGAGTGGTCATCGTCGGCGCGGATGGCGGCTCGCAGGATGGGACTCCGGACCTGGTCACCGGAGTTTCGATCGACGACGTCTGGAGAGCGTCGAAGGTATATGCGCTGAGAACCCTGCCCGTCGTCATTACGCAGTACGGACACAGCCCGGAACCGGGGATCGCGCTTCGAACCATTCTCTCGGCCGCGGACTTACTTCGCGCACGAGCGTGCGTGGTGATATCCCCGGATTCGAGGACGATTGAAGTCGACTGGCTGCAACGGCTGGTTCGTCCTATCTACAGCGACAATTTCGATTTTGTCGCTCCGCTCTACCGGCGGCAAAAATTCGCCGGCGTGCTGATGCGTGATCTGCTTTATCCCATGACCCGGGCTGTCTACGGAGTTGGAATTCGCGAGCCCTACGCGTCCGAGTTCGCAATCTCGGGGAGGCTGGCAAGAGATTTTCTTAATGATGAGGGTTGGAACGACGAGACGGCTAGAAACGGCGCGGTTATTTTGCTCACGGTTATGGCGATCACGGGAAAGTACCGCGTGTGCCAGGCTTTTCTCGGTGCGAAGCCCCAGGATCGAAGCGGCGGCGATCTCGTAGAGGCGATGCGCCGAACCGTGGGAGCGCTGTTCTTGTCTCTCGATGCCAATTTTGAGTTCTGGAGCGGAGTCAATGCCAGCCAGCCTGTCCAGACCTTTGGCCCGGAGTCGGAGGTGACGCTCGAGCCGATTACGGTCGACCTCGGGCGCATGCGAGAAATGTTTGTCACTGGAGTTGCCGAGTTAGAAGCTGTTTTCAAGACGGTACTTGATGAAGCAACGCTTTCCGAACTGCAGAAACTCGCGTCCCTGGAGATCGACGCGTTCCGGTATCCGGCGGGGCTGTGGGCGAAAACTGTGTTCGAATTTGCGGCGTCGTATCACAAGTCGGTAATTAATCGCGACCACATCGTACAGGCCCTGGTGCCACTTTACCGCGGCAGAGCCTTAAGTTTTCTGCTGGAGAATCAGGACGCGTCCGCTGAAGACGTCGAGAAGAACGTGGAATCTTTGTGCGGCGAGTTCGAACGGTTGAAGCCGTATCTGCTCAAAGTCTGGGCGGATGGAAAGTGAGATGAATATGTGGGACATCATCGTCGGCGAACTAATGCAGGTTCTGCATGAACTGGAAGCAGGCTTAGCGCACTACTTACCGCGCGCAATCGTGATGCTGGTGATCGCGCTTGTGGGCTTGCTGATCGCATATCTGATGAAGCTGCTGGTTCGCAGCATTTTGGGGTGGACTAGATTTTCCAAGCTCTCCGAGCACACCGGCGCATCGCAATTGCTGAATCAGGCGGCGCTGCCGTCATCGAGCGAACTCTTGAGCCAGGTCGTTTTCTGGGTGGCATGGGTGGGCTTCGTGCTGATCGGGGTTAGCG
>JBAWAI010000101.1:0-6709 GCA_049589215.1 Terriglobales bacterium
ACCCAGCCTAATACGGATTGCGCGACGGCCGCAGCGTAGGCGGGCTTTTCGATCGTCCTCTGGCCGTTTGCGGGAATGCCGTCATTCACCGGCCAGTTGCTGTCGAAGGGCAGCCGCAGGTCCTGAGGCGCGAGAAAGTGTTCGGCATTGATCGTCATGCTTTTGATGGGCTTGCTGGTGGCATTTTTCACTGTGATCGTGAACTTGCCGCTTGAGCCCCAGAAGTCTCCTGCGGAAAATTTTACGGGGCAGGATAGATTGGGCGGCGGATAGATGGTGTAGATGGCCATCATTCCAGCTTCCATGTGGTCGCCCACGTGGCAGTGAAACATCCACGAGCCGGGATTATCGGCGAGCATTTCGACGGAGACCATGCTGCCGGGGAGTAACTCAATCACATCCGTGTTACGAGTACCTGTGTTGACGGTCTTACCGTGCCAGTGAGGGCTATGCAGGTCTTTCTCGTTGCCCATTCCGAGTAAGTACCATCTTACTTTGTCGCCCTGCTGCATCATAAGTCCGGGTAAGTTGCCGAAGATGTAGCCATTAATGGCATAGAAGAGGCCGTCATCCTTGCCGGCCAGCTCATCGAAGATCATGAATGAGGCGACGAATTCGCGGTCGACGCCTTTGGGCGTTCCGTCGGGCTTCGCTTTGCCTTTGGCGGTGACGATGATTGGACCCATGAGGCCGGCGTTGGTTTCGCTATCTTCATCGACATGGCCGTGATACCACCAGACGACAGAGCTAAGCTGGCCGGGACCGGGACCGCTGCCCTGGTCGGCGAACCAGTGATAAGTGAAGCGATTACCGGTGGCGACTAAACTGCCTTTGCCAGTCGGAAGGTAATAGCTGCCTTCGTTGTTTTTGTCATAGCGCAGGCCGTGCGGGTGCATATCATGGAGGCGCTTGCTGCGATTGAGGAATTCGACGACGAATTCGTCACCGACTTCTCCACGAATGATGGGGCCGAGGATGCCGAGCCAATCAGGCTGCGGCTTTTTGATGGTGAAGGTTGAATCGGTGTATTCGATGAAGCGAGTTTTCGGCCAGCGCGTGTGGCCGATCCAGGGGAGCGAGAGCGGTTCGGCAGTGAGAAGATCCTGACCGCTGGGCGCGAAGTCCCAGGTGACATCTTCGGCCGCGATGAAGTAGTGGCGGACGGCGGCGTGACAGGACGGGGCGCAGAGAAGGCAGGCAAGGAGGAGCTTCGCGAATCTCACGTTCGTATTATCACATCCGAGTCTGCACGTATGAGCCAAGTGGCCGTTAAGAGCCGCAGTGCCGGCAGAAGCGGGCGGGGCGCCAGCGCCTCGATGGTGCGGGCGTCCGCGCCCCCGTTTTCTATGGCGGAGGCGGGTTGAGGCTGCAGGTTCCACTCATGTTCTGGGCGGGCGGCGTTGGCGGCGTGGCCCAGGGGATATTGACGAAGTCGAAGAACTCAGTCATATCGAACTGGACTGCATCGCGCTTGGTGAGGGCGGGAAGGCCGAAGCGGGTTTCGATCAGCTTGAGAATGGATGTGCCGTCGGCGACCGTGTGGGAAACGTAGTTCTTTTTAGTGAAGGGCGAGATCACGACGAGCGGGATGCGATAGCCGGTGAAAACGAAATCGCAGGTTGGGCCGGTGCCGGTCGTGCAAATGTCACCCGGCCGCAGATCCTGCGGAGTGATGCCATCAGGACTCGGCATGGGTTGTGGCGAGACGTGATCGTATAGTCCGCCGAACTCGTCGTAGGTGAAGATCATTGCCGAATCGCTCCAGCTCTTGCTCTTCATGAGGGCAGTCATCAAGCCGTAGCTGAAGTTCGCGCCCTTCTGAATGTTTTCAGGAGCTGAATCGTCGACGGTCGGATGCTCGTCGAGACCGGCATCGGTGGGCGACTCGATCCAAGCGACCTGCGGCAGTGTGCCATTGGCCACGTCAGTCGCGAACTGCGACATGGGAACAAGATTTTGGCTGAGGGTCGGATCGTTTACGACGGTCTTGCCGTAGGTGAACATCTGCAAGTAGCTGCCGGAGACGATGAACAAGCACTGCGGAGTGGTGGCGTTGGGCGCGCAATTGCCGACGGCGTCGGGGGCGGGCTCAATGTAGATTTTCCAGGTGATACCGGCGGTTGTGAGGGCCTCGAAGATGGGAGGAGCGGTCAGCGGGTTTTGATCGTAAGCAATGCTTCCGCCAAGTGGATAAGCGTGGCCTTGCGAGGTGCCGGCCATCAAGTACATGCGATTGGGCTCAGTGCGCGACATGGTGGGAGAGAAGAAACGGTCCGAGGTCGCAAAGTTCGACGCCATGAAGTAATAGAAGTTCAGGTCGCCGGGATCAGTTGGATCGTTCGGATTGCCGCCATCGTAGTAGCCCATGGCGCGATAGCCGTTCGTGTCGAGGAACGGCGGCTGGTTTTGGCGTGCGTCATTGGCGGCGGTTTGCACGAAGCCGTTGAGGGCTGCAGCGCTGTTCCCGGTCGCATCGTTGTAGGCCCAATCGACGTGGCTTTCGTTCCATGAAGGGCTGGGATTCTCGATGCAGACGCTCGGCAGATGGTCGGACGGAACCGGCGTGCCGCTGGGATCGGCGTCGCAGTAACTGGTCGGGTCGGGATTCGAGCAGGGCGGATTGGTCGGCGGCGGAGAACTGCCGGCGGGCGGATTGAATTGGGGCAATCCGTCGAAAGCCTGATCGGGATAACCATTGTCAGCCCAGTACTGGCGGAGCTCGCCGAAGTAGTGGTCGAAGGAACGGTTCTCCTGCGCGAAGAAGATGATGTGATTGATGGCTGGATTGAACGTGGCGGTTACGGTCTGGTTGGCAGTCAGAGTGAGAGCGCAAGTAGCGGCAGTGCCGGTGCAACCGCCGCCGCTCCAGCCCGCGAACATAGAAAAGGTTGAGGCCGCGCCGGGTGTCTCCGTGAGGGTGATTTGGGTATTGGCAGCGAAGGTTGCCGAGCAGGTGCCGGGGCAACTGATCCCGGCCGGAGAGCTGGTCACGGTGCCTTGCGCGGGAGCGGTATCAGTGGCGGTGACGGTGAGGGTGATGTTGCCCGACTGTTGACCGAAGGACGCAGTGGCGCTCTGATTTGCGTTCAACATGACCGTGCAAGTAGTGCCCGTACCGGTGCAGGCTCCGCCCCAGCCGGAAAATCCAGAGCCCGCACTTGGAGTTTCGGTGAGGGTGACTTGTGTGCCGGTGTTGTAAGTTGCCGAGCAGGTGGAGGGGCAGTTGATACCTGCTGGCGTGCTGGTAATGGTGCCTGTGCCGGCAGCGATGCTTACTTGCAGGGTATCGGTTCCAGCCTGAGTCGGTCCGCTTGAAACGCCGCGACATCCGATGGCAAAGATGATGGCCAGAGAGCAGATGGAGAGCAGCGGTAGACGAGTTCCAGAAGTGAGCATGTTTGATCCAGGCACGGCGCGGTGGCTCCGGTAATTTCCTACGGCGGTGCTTGGATGGTAGGTGGAAGGGGGTGGTTGTACCGCCTACAATGGCGCCAAACCCCGCGTCTTTACTGGCGTTTTGTGACGATGCAGGAATATGGGCTAAAGGTTTGATATCCGACCATTTAATGAACTTTCGATTGTTGCTACTGGGATTTAACCGTATTACTGTTTCGCTACCGTTTCACGAGGTTTACTGGGAGCGAATCGGCCGGGTATGAGCCGATGTTGCGCTCATCCCGTAGACCACCAGCTTCTCTGGCCCGCGCTATTGTGCAGTCCGGAACCCTAACAACTTTCATGTTTTGCAAGGAGTCGATTAGTTCACATGAAGTTCTTCAACGCCTGCCGTATGATTTTTTTTGTCAGCCTGGCCATGACCATCCCTGCCTTCGCTGGCGTCACAGTCAGCGCTCCTAGCAATGGGGGAACGGTGAGTTCTCCCGTCAACTACGTAGCCTCGGCTACCTCGAGCTGTACGAAGGGTGTTGCGTCCATGGGCGTGTACGTCGATAACCAACTTCAAACCGTTGTCGACGGCTCCTCGATTAACACGAATGTCACGATCGGCGACGGCAGCCACAACACGGTGGTCCAGGAGTGGGATAACTGCGGCGGGTCGACAACGGCTACGGTTGACATCACGGTCACCAGCGGGGGCAAATCAGGCGTGACGGTAAGTGCGCCCGCGAATGGCGGAAGCGTCAGCAGTCCCGTGAACTATGTGGCCTCGGCCACCTCGACCTGCTCGAAGGGAATAGCTTCGATGGGCATTTACGTCAACAACACGCTGACGTATGTGGCGCAAGGCGCGAGCATGAACACGAACCTGAACCTGGACGCAGGATCGTACAAAACCGTCGTGGAAGAATGGGACCACTGCGGTGGCGCATCTTATACGCCGATCAACATTACGGTTTCGAGTGGGGGCGGCGGTGGAGGCGGCGGGAACGAGTTCACGGAACTGCAGGCCAGCAACGGGTGGATCGCGTATGGAGAGTATCCTCCGAAGTACGACATCTGCACCGATTGCGGCGGCGGCGTGACATGGTCGATCAAGCAGCATCAGAAGTCGCCTTCGCAGAGCGGGAATTCGACAGAGTATACGATCGGCGGATCTCATGCATATGCCGATGTGCTGTTTACGATTCCGCTGATTGGTACGAACTCATCGCAGGGCATGCCGGATCCGGATCATAAGATCGTTCCCAACCTGCACGACTTTACCTATGACGTCTATTTCTATGGAGCGAACCTGTCGCTCTCCGAGGTGCTGGAGTTCGACGTCAACCAGTTCTTCGACGGCATGGGTTTTATTTACGGACATCAGTGCGAGATAGCTGCCGGTCATCAATGGGATATCTGGGACAACGTCAACAAACACTGGGATCACACGGGGATTGCCTGCAATCCGATCAGCAATGGCTGGAACCACTTGACGCTGGAGGTCGAGAGAACGTCGGGCAATGAACTTCTCTACAAAACGATTACCTTTAACGGAACGACTAATACACTGAACAAAGCCTACCCTCACTATAACTGTGGTGATTGGTATGGCGTGGGCGTCAACTATCAGATGGATGGGAATTCCAAGCAGGACTCTTATACGACCTATTTGGACAACTTCACTTTTACGTACCAGTGAGAAGTCTGGGGACTGGCCAATCGGAAGAGCGGCCAAGCACGTTCGCGAGCGCACAGCGAACGCTATTACTGACCTCCTGTTGAGTGCCGCCATGAATGACCCTCATGCCGGCCATTTTACTTATGGCGAGATAGCAGGCACGCGCGTTGCGAAGAAACTCGATTGGATACTCGGGTTTGCGGGTGCGGGCGAGGGCCGGATCGGCGTCGAGCAGGTATGCGATGTCGGGATGAGGAATCATCTTCAGCAGAAGCCGCGTGTAAACGCGGGAGGCGCGATAGTGGATTCCAAGATTGACGAGCTGATCGTAAAGATAGCGATCAAAGATGATGACGTCGGCGCCGCGCGAGCGCCTGACTTTCGCGATCGTAAACTTCATTCCGGCGGCGTCGATCAGGCAGAGCAGCATGCGGGCAGAGATCGTGAATGGGTTTTGAACATTCTTGTCTCTGCGATGGACCGGCTTGTCGGGAGAGCCGACTCCCACTTCGCCGCGGAAGACGGCGTGACCCAGAACTTCGCGCAGGCGGCGGCAAGTTGCGATGTCGTCCCAAAAGGCGATGAGCCGAACGCGCAGGCCGGCTTGCCGCATACTATCTATAAGAGCCTCAATCTGAGTCGTCTTACCGGCGCCGTCGATTCCGGAAAAGCTTACCAGGAGCGGGCCTGAACTTGAATACTTCTGACCGGGCCATTGGGTGGGGGTAGCGTTCATTAGTATTGAGGCGAGCCTTTCTTGCCTGCGAATAAGGTCAATGCGCCCCCGGCGGCTTACTCGGGCTACCTTCGGTTAAGGCCATGGTGACTCCAACCGCAGCGGCTGCGCCGACGATGGCGCCCGTTCGAATTAGAAACGAACGAATACGACGCTGCTTACCTGGAGCTAATGCCGCGCCTGCTGGACGCGACGCAGCAACACCCATTGTTGGGACGGTCTCGGCAGCGGCTGTGCCGAGCGGCTCTTTCGGAAGCGGTGGCACTGCTGGTTGCGCCGCGGGCTGGGCCGCCGGTTGAGATTGTGTGGACTGTGGCATGGCGGCCGTCTGCTGGGCTTCGAGCTGGGCCGACTGAACAGTTCCTGGGCTGTCAGGCAAGAAATCGTCGGGCGAATGATCGGCTGCGGAATGATCGGCTGCGGAATGATCGGCTGCGAGTTGCTCGGTCGCAGACGGCGCGGCGGATCCAGCGGGATCGGGCGGCATGGGCGGAACGGGAGCGTTATCATCGTCGTCGGGAGATGGCGCGGGTCGGGCGGTTTGACCGGGTTGCGAAGGCTGCTGCGTCGATTGCGCCGCTTGTGCGTCTCTCTGGGGCTGGGCCTCTGCCAGCGGAGCCAGGGCCAATGCCAAAACCATGACCACTCCGGAGGCGAGCGTCTGAAACTTTATTGTCTGGAGGTTTAGCCCTGGCCCTTGGAGCGGTAAACCATTTGTGGTTTTCACGAGTTCTCCAGTTAGTGCAGCGTGCGCAGACAAGTTAGAGCCTCACGGCTCACTTATATTGAAATCGCTTTACTTCTTTCCTTTAACTCTCTTCTCTTGAAATCTGCGAGAAGACTTCCAGCGACAAGGCCGCTTACCTCGTTAGTCATCACCTTCCGCTTGATGGATCGCGACCGTTTTGAAT
>JBAWAI010000102.1:0-1603 GCA_049589215.1 Terriglobales bacterium
GTTGCGGGCGGCCTGATTTATAAAGAACGGAGCATGCCGCGCGCGTAGGCGTGGATGGCCTCTTTGTTCGATATAGGTCTGCGGCCCTCCGAATCGACCGATAAGAAAATTGCGGAGACGCTCCTCAGCGCCCGGGAGATCTTGTGCCGGGTACATGGGCCCCAGAAGATCGTCTTGCGGGACTTGTCGATAAAAGGCGGCGACTAACCTTGCGAAACCTGCCGCACCAATCATGGAATAAATTTCGAGTTCCCGCGTTCCCATTAGCTTTTCTCATCGAAGAGTTCGGCGATCAGTTCTTGACGAAAAACTGTTCGCCATACGTGACGCACCCGATCTCGGAGAAGGAAGACAGTCAGGAACTTCAAGAAAACGGACAACAAGTTTTCGGAAATGCAGGAAAATGGCAGACACCGTGACAGGGCGAATAGATGTTGGTTGTATTAAGTTGCTGATTTTTAAATCGCTTACATCATTGTGACGGTGAGAAAGGAGCGTTCTAACCAAGTGAACGACGTCCCCTCTTGCTTTTCATACGGTTAGGGCTAAACCCGCATGTTTACTGTCTACTCTTGCTGTCAACCGTTTCGCCTGCTTCAATCCGTTCCACCGAATATAACCAGTTTTCGGCATGAAATGGACAGTACGAAAAGCCGCCAAAAACCGTCCGCAGGCAATCGCGACGCCGAGCATCTGTCCATGCTCTGTGCTGAACTGTAACAGAGCATCGATTGATCCGTCAGGCCTCTGCCTTGTCGCGACACAGGCCAGGACCCCCCGCGCTCACTAACGATATGGTTTCAATGACTTGAGGTTCTGGATTGTCTCGAGGTGGCTTGAAGAGGTTCGACCCGGAGGCACTACGGATTGAATATTCACGGCTGTGGAGTTGTGGAGTAGCTGGGTCCGCGCGATAAACTCTGGTGTGATTCGTGCAATGACAAACCAAAAAGTCGTACAAAGACTTAGCAATTATGGCGAGAAGTCTGTCATTTCCTTCCTGCGCCAGGAATCAGCAGTTCTACCTTCTGATTCGGTCTGAAAAGAGGAATGTGATTCACGATCAACCGAACCCCTGTCTGACGCGTCACAAAACTCCAGATCCATTGCAAGAGAACGCTTAGGCGCAGACCGGACGTTGCGAGAAATTGTAGATGAATTCCTGCCCAAGCAAGCCAGGCCAGTAACCCGCTCAGCCGGACCCGTTCGGTTTGAAGGACCGCGAATCCCGCTCCGACAACGGCCAAATTCCCTTTATCGAAATACCGGAATGGTGTGGAGGATGGCTTGCCAAGTAAGCTGCGAGCGATGCGCTGGCCGGCGTATCGGCCTTGTTGAATCGCCACTTGGGCGACGCCAGGCAGTGGCTTTCCATCCTGTCGGAGGGCAGCCGTATCTCCAATTACGTATATGTCTGGATATCCGGGAACGCTGAGATCCTCTTGAATACGAACGCGGCCGGCGTGGTCGGTCTCCGCGCTCAACCATTCGCCCGCTGGAGAAGGAGCCACACCCGCAGTCCAGATAACGGCCTTGCTCGCGATGCGCTCGCCGCCCACAACTACTCCATCCGCGTCAATTTGATCAACGCTGTGTCCTAGCC
>JBAWAI010000103.1:0-3971 GCA_049589215.1 Terriglobales bacterium
GTACATGGAGACGGATGATACCGTTTGGGCGGCAACAGAGGGTGGCTTAAGCCGAATCAAGAATGGCCGGGTTCTAACGCTGACCAGCAAGAATGGCCTGCCGTGCGACGCGATTCGTTGGATCACGCAAGACGAGAACCACTCGTTCTGGCTCCACATGAGCTGCGGTCTGGTTCGCATAGGGCGCACCGAGTTGGATGCGTGGGCCGCCGATTCTCAACGGACGGTCAAAACGACGGTTTTCGACAGCTCCGACGGAGTGCCGAATGAACCCATCAGCTTTCGTGCAGGCTCCCAAGTGGCCAGGTCCTTAGACGGGAGAATGTGGTTCCAAGGATTGGGGGGCGCAAGCGTAATTGATCCGCAGCATCTCCCGAGTGACGAGATTACGCCACGAGTACACATCGAGCGAATCACCGCGAATGGCAAGGCCTACTATGCGTCGACCGGAATCCGCGTCCCACCCCGACTCCGCGATCTTAAGATTGATTACACTGCGCTCAGTTTTGTCGCGCCGGAAAAAGTTCAGTTCCGCTACATGCTCGAAGGGCAGGATCGCACCTGGCGGGAGGTCGCCAACGACCGCGAGGTGCAATACTCAAACCTCCCGCCGGGAGATTACGTTTTTCGAGTGACCGCAGCCAACAACAGTGGGGTGTGGAACCAGGCAGGCACATTTCTGGATTTCTCTATCGCGCCCGCGTATTACCAAACTAACTGGTTCCGTGCGCTTTGCGTGGCCGCTTTCCTCGGATTGCTTGGGGGCGCATATCAACTCAGAGTTCGCCAGTTACGGAACCAAGAAAAAAAGTTTCGGGAAGCAGTTGAGAGCATGCCAGCCTTGGCATTTATTGCAATGCCAGACGGCCAACGTACATTCGTCAATGGCCGCTGGGTCGAATATACGGGACTGACGGAGGAGCAGGCCTTGGGCTCCGGTTGGCAGGCTGCGATTCATCCCGACGATCTCAGCCGGGTTCTCAAAACATGGCATGAGTCGGTGATTGGTGGTAGGAGGTTAGAGTATGAGGCGCGATTGCGGCACGGCCGGGAAGGAGGCTACCGTTGGTTCCAGACGCGAGCTGTGCCTGTGCGTGACAAACGGGGGAAAATCGTCAAGTGGTATGGAGTGATAAACGACATTGAGGATCGCAAACGCGCCGAACAGCTTCAAGCAGACCTTGCTCACGTAAATCGCGTGAACACACTCGGCGAATTGACCGCCTCGCTTGCACACGACATCAAGCAGCCAATTGGCGCGGCGGTGACAAACGCTGAAGCCTGCGCGCGATTTCTTGATCGCGATCAGCCTGATGTATCCGAAGCACGAGATGCCGCATTGGAAATGGCCAGGGACGCAAGGCATGCAGGCCAAATCATCGACCGTGTCCGTTCACTTTACCGAAAAGATTCTCCACACTTAGACATAGTCGACGTAAACGAAATCATCGAGGAAATGGTCCTGCTGCTGCGAGGCGAGTCCCACCGATACGCAGTTTCGCTGCGCACGGACTTAGCAGACGAACTGCCGACAATCACAGCCGATCGTGTGCAACTACAACAGGTATTCATGAACCTCATGCTCAATGGTATCGAGTCGATGAGGGAGAATGGCGGAGAACTGATCATCAAGTCGCAGTTGAGAGAAGATGGTAAATTGCAGATCTCGGTCACAGATAACGGCGTGGGTTTACCACCTGAAAAAGCAGATCAGATCTTTAATGCATTCTTTACGACCAAGCCTCAAGGCACAGGTTTGGGATTGGCAATCACTCGCACCATCGTGGAAGCGCATGGTGGGCGCGTATGGGCCGTCACGAACTCCGAACGAGGCACAACCTTTCACTTCACACTACTCATCAGAACGGCTGTCCTTGCATGACTTCCTCCGATCAACCTACCGTGCTCATCATCGACGATGACTCCCGCATGCGAGAGGCTATGCAGCGTCTATTGAAGACAGTCGGTTTGCATTCCGAGTCGTTCGCCACCCCGCAAGATTTCCTGCGTCACAAGCTTCCGGATGGTCCTAGTTGCCTCGTGCTTGATGTGCGACTCCCTGGAATGAGTGGACTGGACGTCCAAAGCAAATTAAATGAAGCGGGAGTTCAGATCCCTATTATTTTCATCACAGGCCATGGAGACATTCCCATGACTGTCAAAGCGATGAAGTCTGGTGCAGTGGAGTTTCTGACAAAGCCATTCCGCGATCAGGATCTGATCGATGCGATTCAGCAAGCTCTGAAAAAGAGTGTCGAGACGAGACAGGAGCAGAACGAGACTGCGCAATTACAAGAACGCTACGCAAAGCTGACGGTGCGCGAGCGCGAGGTCATGCGTCTCATGATTTCCGGTATGATCAGTAAGCAGATTGCGTCGACGCTAGGTACGAGCGAAATTACCGTGACCGTCCATCGCGGCCAAGTCATGCGCAAGATGCAAGCTAATTCCCCAGCTGAACTGGGAAGAATTGCGGAAAAGCTTAAACTTCCGACAATCACTAGCACAGACCGCTGAGAACGCCTCCCGACGCCGCCCGCAGTTATTATGAACTCCCTTATACAAATATATAACCCTCCTTATCACTAACAACAATTGCGTTTTTGCCAAGAACGGACCAATCCTGTACCTGTATGGCAAGGGAGAAGAAACAAATGGTTGCCCTTGTTGAAGACGACGATTCGTATCGAGTCGCTGTGCAACGCTTGCTGAAATCAGCGGGTTTTTCAGTGCAATCGTTCGCCACGGCCGAGGATTTCTTGAGATCGGGCCGGCAGCACGAAACTGGGTGTCTGATCACCGATATCCGGATGCCGGGGATGTCTGGACTGGACCTTCAAGCTAAGTTGAACGCCGATCACTGCCTGATTCCGACCATTTTTGTCACTGCACATGGGGATGAAGACATGCGATTGCAGGCAATGCGAGGCGGTGCGGTGAAATTTATGGTCAAGCCCTTTGATGGTGAAATTCTTCTTGAGAGCGTTCGAGCGGCCTTTGAGGCCGCGGGCTGATTTAAGTCGGTTTGCGTGGTTTTTGGTGGAAGGTAATTTGTGGGCACGTCCGAGAGACTACGATCTGTCGCGCACGACGATAGAGACCGACAATTCAATCACATTGTCGGCAACAGCCTCGCTCTTGAGTCAGTTCTCGCGGAAGTGCAACGTGTAGCGCCAACTGATTCTACTGTGCTGGTTCTGGGAGAAACTGGAACGGGGAAGGAATTGATCGCCCACGCTATTCACAATCTGAGCCCGCGCTGTGGGCACCCCTTCGTGAAACTTAACTGCGCTGCTATCCCGTTCGATCTCTTGGAGAGCGAGTTGTTTGGGTACGAGAAAGGTGCCTTTACCGGGGCAGTGACGCAAAAAGTCGGCCGCTTTGAAATGGCAGATACCGGCACTCTCTTTCTGGACGAAATCGGGGACTTGCCTCTGGCCCTGCAGCCGAAACTTCTGCGCGTTTTGCAAGAACAAGAGTTCGAGCGGCTGGGTAGCGGCCGCACGCATCACATCAACGTGCGACTGGTCGCCGCCACTCATCGCGATGTGGATGACATGGTCGCACGGAATGAATTCCGCAGTGATCTTTACTATCGGCTGAACGTATTTCCTGTCCTGGTTCCGCCCCTGCGTGAGCGCCGAGAGGACATACGACAACTGGTCTGGCATTTCGTCGAGGTGTTCGCACGTCGCATGCGGAAGCACATTCCAAAGATATCCCAGACAACCATGAATGCATTCATTGCATACGATTGGCCCGGCAATGTGCGGGAACTACAGAATCTTATGGAACGGGCCGTAATCCGATCGGACAACGGAGTGCTTCCGAATCCTCTTCCGGCACCCCAGGGAAATACAAAGCCCTCGGTTGCCTCTCCAGGTACCTTGCGGGATCACGAAGCGGCTCTGATTTTAGAGACGATACGGGTCGCCGGAGGAATGATAGGAGGGCCTCAAGGAGCAGCTGCC
>JBAWAI010000104.1:0-2666 GCA_049589215.1 Terriglobales bacterium
GAGTACACCACCCCTCTCCGCGCTGTCTTTTTTCCTTCCGCCAAAGAAAAGGCGAGGGCCCCATTCTTCGCGCGTTCTGCGCGCGAAGGGTGGGCATGCACACAGACGGCACCATATGCTGCGGCAATTCCCCAGCGCAGCGGCCCGTGGAAATCGAATATCGCGCGAAAAATGCGAATCTGATTCCGTACATCCCAAGCTGCCTGAGCTCGCCCCCACGGAACGGCTAGCAACGCGTCCTTAGCCATCCTCACGGGCTGGCGACAGCATAAAATGTGGCATGTCCGCAAACCTATCGGTGGCTTGGCCGTTGGCTCTGATGTCCGTTTCCGATCGCCGATTGACCGATTTCGTTTCAGGGCAGATCAGAACGAATCGATCAACAAAGATGACTGTGTTTGGATGTGCCGACGCGCACGGCGTCATTGTCTACAATGGCATCGGAGTAGACGAGGACGGAAAAACGCCGAACGAATGGATCATGTCCGTCGCAGCACAACGGGTCTTTGATCTTCCGCTCGCAGATGTTCTCAATGGGATTGCGGCCGACGCTGAACCTCGCCTGATTTCGCTGCGACAGAAATATGGTTCGATAAAATCGCGTCACACGTTCGTCGTTTCCGTTTGGGAACACGATGTCCCCTCGCTCTTTGAGCGCCTAGTTCGGAAATACCCCTCGTTCGTGGAAGAGTGCCGCTTCGGATCTTCGTCCGGCAGTCCAATCTAACTCTCGCGTTCAGCCACAACGGCGAACTTCACCTCGAGAGCATGCAAAACAGAATTAATAGTTTCAAATCGCGGATGTGCGCCTGCGCTCAAGGTTTTGTATAGACTCTCCCGGCCCAGCCCTGCGTCTTTGGCAATCTGCGCCATGCCTCGCGCTTTCGCAACCTCGCTGAGCGCGACGACAAATACCTCGGGGTTCGGGTCTTCCGCAGCCGCCGAAAGACATTCCGCAATCACCGCATCGTTATCGAGATATGCCGCCGCATCGAACGGCTTGTAAGTTGTCTTCTTTTTCTTCATTGCTCTTGATCAGGACGATCGAAGCAGGATATTCACTATTCTTGTTGTATCCGAGTGGATACACTCCTGCAACGGCAATCGGTTGACCGGCGGCCGCCGTCATTTTACTTACAACCCTGTACATACATCACTTTTGCTTTTTCTGCTCCTCCATCACCGCCCGAAGAGCCTCGCCGATCCGCCGCTGGTAGAAGCGCGGCCCCGGTTCCTTGAAGAAGGCGAGCACGTCCGCGTCGAGGCTCAGGCTGATCCGCTTCTTCGGAGGCCTCCGCCGCCGCGCCCTCATCTCCGCCAGCCGCTCTTCGAACTCCGCCCGTTCCAGCCCCCGCAGCCAGCGCTCGTCCCCCGATCCATGGAGCTTCCCCACCCGCGTGGAGCGTTTGCGCTTCCCGCTTCCGGAAGCTTTCCGGCCGCGCCCGGCCCGCCCCGCGACGGCGCGCGTAACTCTTTTTTTACCTTTCATTTAGGGGGAAACGCCGGCACATTTGTACATACAAATCAACCTGCACATGCTCCACGTGGAGCATCGGAACCATCACTATGCTTCCCGTGGAGCACACGAAAAACAAATGCGGCTCGGGCCAGCCACCCAAGCCGCACTGTTGTCGCGGATGCTTCCGACTGCCGTCTTCCGCCAGGGACGGAAGATCATCGCCGAGCGGCCGCTCCGAAGAGCGCCACGCCGCGATGCCATCTGAGGCTCTCGCCTCAGGCTTCGAGATCCAGCGCTTCCATCCTGCCTTGGAGGAGGATCGGAGGAGGCCGCAATGCCTGGGCTCCGGTTCACTGGAGATGAACCGAACCCCCCGGCGATTCACCCTCGAGAGAATCGCCAGCAACACTGAATCTTTGGCCGGCAGCGCTCAGAAACATTCTCGCGCTTGGCTCCGCACACTGTGCCGGACACCCGCCAGTCAACGCAACGGCAAACTGGGGCGGCGTTGTGCAAAAGGTGTGGAGGGGAGTAAGTTCCTGTGGAAAGGGAAGGAAAAGCGGGTCTCTTGGTCGCTCGCCCGGACCTTTCTATATGTGCCTCGCGTGAGTCGCTCTCTCCGTCGACTTGAGCTGTTTGCCGCCGGTACTCGTCAGGCTGCGGTCCTGCGGTACACTACCCGCAATGATCGCGCACCTTCGCGGAACGCTTTTGTCGAAACATCCCAATCAGGCGATCGTGGAGACGCAGGGCGTCGGCTACGACGTGACGATCACCGTGCCGACGTTCTCCGAGTTGCCGGCGGAAGGCAGCGCGGTGGCGCTGCACATTCATACGCACGTGCGCGAGGACGCTCTGAGTCTGTATGGATTTTTGCGACGGGCGGAAAAACAACTTTTCGAAAAACTTCTTACCGTCAGTGGAATTGGTCCGAAGCTGGCGATCACGATTCTGAGCGGCATGGCGACGGACGAGATGGTGAACGCGATCCGTGGCGGCGATGTGGCGCGGCTGACGCGGATTCCGGGAATCGGGAAGAAAACCGCGGAGCGCATGGTGCTGGAGTTGCGCGACAAGTTACCGGCAACGTCTGGGGCGGAGGCGGCGAACGCGACGGCAGCGACGCCCGTGGAAGAGGATGTTATTTCCGCGCTGGTCAACCTCGGATACCAACGCGCGGCGGCGGAAAAGGCGCTGAATGCCGCGC
>JBAWAI010000105.1:0-5096 GCA_049589215.1 Terriglobales bacterium
CTCGAACCGCCAAGGCCCGCATGTGAGGCGGCTCAAACTGGCGACGCTCGGCCGCGCGCGAATCGGCCAGACCTCGACTCGAAGTCGGGCTGTACCGAAACTGACGATTCGGCAGAGATTGTTTCACAGATGCGCTCGGTGTTTCCTCAACCATACCACTCGAGCGGGCTTGAAAAAAGCGCGTGGGACCTGACTGATCGGGAGGCTACTTCTCGGCGAGAAATTCGTATTCGTCAATCACCGCCGCGACTGCCACCTTGTCTGCTGGATTGCCGCCTTCGACGCGCACCACGCGGCCCTTGCAGCGCACGCGAATCGCTTCCGTCAGCGTAATCTCCGGGGGCAGGGTGAGGGTGAAATCGATGGCGGCTCCGGCCTGAATGCTGGAATCGATGTAGAAGCAGATTCCCCGCGCGCTCACGTCGCGCGTCTGCGCCGAGTGCTCTTCAGAGAGTTCGCCGTAACGGACGCTGACTGGCAAGTGCAGGGCAAAGCGCCGTGTGGCACGTTTGTCCTTCGCCTGGGTTTCTTTGCTTCGCGCCTGGGTCTCGGCCATCGAACCTCCGGAACTGGATAAGCATGGCGACAAGCCCTCAGCCTGTCAAGTGCCGGCATTCGTTTCTTGTTCGCCACAATGTCGAATCCGGAAATCGCGATTCACCCCATTGTCAGCCCATCCCTGCGCACTTGCCTCGTATGGACTTAGAATATCTACGTGGTCTTCGTACTCGACAATTACGATTCGTTCACTTACAACCTCGTCCAATACCTCGGCGAACTGGGCGCGGCGGTTGAGGTACGGCGCAACGACGAAATCACGATCGGCGAAATTGAAGCCATGCAGCCAGAGCGGATCGTCGTTTCACCCGGGCCCTGTACTCCGCAGGACGCTGGCATCAGCATCGAGGTGATTCGCCATTTTGCGGGTCGATCTTCGCGCAGGGTTCCCTTGCTCGGAGTCTGCCTTGGACATCAGGCAATCGGCGCAGCTTTTGGAGGCGAAGTCGCGCGGGCGAAAAATCTGATGCATGGCAAAACGAGCGCCGTCGAGCACGACGGCCGGACAATTTTTCACGGCCTCGATTCTCCGATGACTGCAACCCGGTATCACTCGCTGATTGTCCGCGAAGAGGGCTTGCCGGCCGATCTTGAAGTGAGCGCCTGGACACGCGATCAGGATGGCACTCGCGTCATCATGGGCCTGCGCCATCGGAAGTTTCCGGTCGAGGGTGTGCAGTTCCACCCCGAGAGCGTGCTCACCAACTCCGGAAAGCAATTAATTGCGAACTTCCTGAAGATTAGTTCACACTCTCACGCCTCGCCCTCTCATTAGTCGCGTCTTTTTCGACACTCCTCTTCTTTTCTCACTTCGGCGAGGCGTTTCTCACAATCTTGCGCGGCGGCGGAAGCCGTTTGAGTTAGAATGTCTCTCTTTGCTGGAGGCCAATAACGATGCGGGTTTCGGGCTCTGCCAACCAACTTTCTGTTGCGCGCTGTATGGCAATTCTTCTTTTTTCAATGCTGGGCTTCTCGGCGCAAGCCGCGTTCGCCCAGACCGGATATGTCGGAATTTTTGGCGGCGGTCCTTTTTACAAGAATGCGGCGAATAATATTCGCGAAATACAAAACTCCGGCTTTACGGAAGCCATCGTCTGGAGCGTCGAAGTCAACAGCACCGGCGACCTGAACCTCAACGGAGAGTTTCCGTTAACTTCGAACGGAGTCTACATTGGCAATGAGACGCATCCCGATTTCGCCGGCAACATGGCGCTCCTGAAACAAGGAAACGTGAAGCGAATCACGTTGAGCATCGGCTCCTCCAATTACGGCGACTGGGAAGACATTACGTCCCTCGTCAACGCTCAGGGCACTGGACCGAGCAGCGTTCTCTACCAGGACTTTCAGGCTCTGAAGACTGCCATCCCCTCGCTCGACGCGGTCGACTTCGACGATGAAAACAGCTTCAATCTGAGCACGACCGTAGAATTCGGCGTCATGCTCGGCAACCTCGGCTATCACGTTTTGCCCGACGCCTATAACAACAACACCTACTGGATGAACGTCGTTTCCGAAATCAACAGCGAGCTCCCCGGCACCGCGGACGGCGTGCACCTCCAGGCATACGCTGGTGGTATGGGCAACAATCCTTGCTCCTCGACCTGGAACTTCGGCAGCGTTCCTGTTTACCCCGGCCTGTGGGATCACGTCGACTCGACTAAGCAAGTGCAAGCCATCATGAAAAGTTGGCACGAAGCCTGCGGCATCTCGGGCGGGTTCATGTGGCTCTATGACGACTTCGTCGGCAATGGTCTGGCGGCAAAATACGCGCAAGCCATTGAAGTAGGCGTCGGCTACACGGGATTTGCGCTTTCCGGATCGCCAACGGTCTACCTCAACGAAAATGCCACCGCCAAGACCACAATCAAAATTACCGACCTCGGCGGTTTCAAAGGCACAGTAAGTCTGGCCACATCTTCTTTGCCAAGTGGAGTCACGGCTTCTATCGAAGGTCAGGGGAACAGCCAGCAAATAGCCTTCAAAGCCACGCCTGAGGCCGCAACCGGGTTTGTGCCAGTAACAGTGACCGGCACCTCCGGCGACATAACCGAAAACTATACGTTGACCCTGGCCGTAAGCGCCGCGAAAGGCGGCAAGGGGACGGGCAAGCAGGTTAACTTGTCGTCGGCCTTCAACCTTTATGGAATCTACAAAGACGGATCGACATATTCGACCGGCGGTCTGGATGGCTCCGGCAATTCGTATTCCGAAAAATTCCTGAATAAGATGCGGGTTCTCAACCTCGTAAAATTGAATCTTGGGCCGACGAACGAACCTGACGCGGTCTCCTGCAATGGCCAATCGGTCACGTTACCGTCGGGCAGCTTTTCCGGCTTGACGCTGTTAGCGACCGGAGTGCAGGGCAGTCAATCTGCAGAGACCATCACTGTCAATTACACCGACGGCAGCAGCGCACAATTCGTGCAAAGCTTCAGCGACTGGTCCGCCCCGCAGAATTTCCCCGGCGAGGGTGAGGCCGTTGCCATGTCGTATCGGGACACCGCCACCGGCACGCAGGACGATGGCGCGTTCAATCTCTATGCCTACCAGTTTGCGCTGGATTCGACCAAGGTTGTGCAGAGCATTACGCTGCCCAACGATCCGGATGTCGTCGTGCTCGCGGCTACTCTGATGCCATGAGTGGGCCGCTCTATCTGGTCGTCTGGGAATTTCAAGTCAAACCAGAATCGCTAGCGGAATTCGAACTGAACTACGGGCCGGATGGGCTGTCGTCAAAGTTGTTTCGACACAGCCCTGCCTATCTGGGCACCGATCTTCTCCGCGATGCAACACGCGCCGGCAGATATCTGACCATCGATCGCTGGACCTCGCGCGAAGCCTTTCGCCAATTCAAACAGCAAAATGCGGCAGAGTACGCTGCGCTCGCCAAAGAGTTCGAGCAGCTGACCGAATCGGAAGCGCTTATTGGGGACTTCGAGAGCGGGGCGAGTTAGTTCTCATTCTTCGACGGCATTCTTCAACCGCAAAACTCACCGCGATCTCGCCATTTCCACCGCTCTAAGCAGTGCGCGCGATTTGTTTTCCGTCTCTTCGAACTCGCTCTCTGGATCCGAGTCGGCAACGATGCCGGCACCGGCTTGCAGATAAGCTTTTTTGCCTTTCATCAGCAATGTGCGGATCGCGATGCACGAATCCAGATTGCCCGCGAAGTCCGCGTACAGGACCGAGCCTCCATAGACTCCGCGGCGGGCGGGTTCAAGCTCTTCTATGATCTGCATGGCTCGCACTTTCGGCGCGCCGCTCAGTGTGCCGGCGGGGAAGCAGGCCGCGAACGCGTCCATCGCGTCGAGCTCGGGACGCAGCCGTCCCTCCAGCGCCGAAACCAGGTGCATGACATGCGAATAGCGCTCGACATACATAAGATCGCGCACTTTCACGCTGCCATATTCGCTCACCCGGCCCAGGTCATTGCGGCCGAGGTCCACCAGCATGACGTGCTCGGCCCGCTCTTTTTCATCGGCGAGCATTTTCTTTTCGAGGGCGGCATCTTCCGCTTCATCTTTGCCTCGCGGATGCGTGCCTGCGATCGGGCGATATTCGAGTCTGCGTCCAGCAGCGCGAACCAGCATCTCGGGCGAGGAGCCAAGTACGTGCAGCGCGGCCGTCACCTTCCCGGAACTCTTCACTTTCTTCCGCGTTTTGGCAGCGCCCATCCCTGTGAGCGCTGTGCCGAAGCGAAGAAAGTACATATACGGCGACGGATTCACGGTCCGGAGAGCGCGATACAGATTGAAGGGAGCGACCGCTGGTTCGAAATCCCACCGCTGCGAGAGCACAACCTGAAAAATGTCCCCGGCGGCAATGTATTCCTTGGCGCGCCGAACGCTCGCCAGAAACTTCGCTTTGGATGTACGCGGCCGGACGGCGAGCTTTGGCTTCGCCGCAGGCTTCGGCCAATGAGCCGGCTTCAATCCCGCAGCCAGTTTGCGCTCGATCTGAGCAATGTCGCGCAAGGCGCGGTCGTAGGCGGCCCTGGGCGGCTCGGCAGAGACATCCGCTGAGGCAACGATGTGAATCTGATGGCGCAGGTGATCGAAGGCGAGAACGCGATCGAAGAACATCAGAATGCAGTCGGGAACATCAAGGTCGTCTTCGGCATGCTCGCCGATATTTTCGAGCTGGCGCACGATGTCGTAGGCGCAATAGCCGACGGCGCCCGCGGTGAATGGCGGCAACCCTTCAACCTGCGCCGGACGATGCTGGTGAAGCAGTTCCTTGATAACCTCCAGTACGCTGGCAGTGCGGGTCTCGATTCGTGGGATAACAGCCTTTGCCCCAGGTTGGCCCCGGCTAGATTTTTGACGAGTTCCCCGCAGCGCGCGATGAATAGTGACCTGATCGCCGCGCGATTCAAGCCGAAGAAACGGTCGTACGCCAAGGAAAGTGTAGCGGCCGATCTTCTCCCCGCCTTCGACCGACTCGAGCAGGAATGCATCCGGCTCATCTCCAGCAACGGCCAGAAACGCAGAGACGGGTGTGAGCAGGTCGGCCGAAATGGACTTCGCTACGGGCACCAG
>JBAWAI010000106.1:0-3896 GCA_049589215.1 Terriglobales bacterium
TCAATGAGCAGCGTACAAATCGACCAGAAGAGCTATGAGATGCCCCCGCGTGAGGGGATCAGCGTCGCGCATTTTCTCACCGTCACGGACGTCGAGCGATCAGCTCACTACTATGAGAAGGTCTTCGGCGCTCGCATTCTGACCATGGGTGACGGCAACGCGCCTCCGTACCTTCAGCTGGCGAATATCTGGATGATTCTGAACGTCGGCGGCGGCCCGACCCCTGACAAGCCGACGGTCATTCTCAGCGTCCCCGACCCGAATCACATCAACAGCTTTATGAATTTCCGCGTTGCCGATATTCAGGCGTGTTATGAACTATGGAAAAGTCGAGGCGCCGAGTTCATCACGCCGCCAATCCCCAAGTACGGCGAGATACGCTGCTACATCCGCGATCCCGACGGCTACATCATCGAAGTCGGACAGAGCACAGACCAGACCTACGGTTAAACCGCGGCCCCAGATTGTCCAGCGGGCCGATGTTTACCAACTCCCGGTCGGCGATGTGCCCATACCATCGCCGGCCGTGCTGCTCATTCTGTCGCCTCAACCTCAAGACAACGCGACCTCGCGTGCAGTCGCAGCGCGAGCACCACAATTCCGACGCCGCAACGATTCCGGCGCCCCAGCGATTCGGCCTTGACACGATATATGCATGATGATACATATGTATCACGATGCATGTAGAAATGCTGCAAACCCTCGGCGATCCCACCCGCCTCCACATCGTCGAAGTCCTGCGCCGCGGCGAGCTTTCAGTCAACGGCATTGTCGAGAACGTCGATATTGACCAGTCCGGCGTATCGCGCCACCTCCGCATCCTCCAGGAGGCTGGCTTCGTGCGCGTCCGCCCCGATGGGCAGAAGCGCTTCTACTCTCTTTGTCCCGATCCCTTCAGAGATCTCGATGCCTGGATCAGCCAGTATCGCCAGCTCTGGGAAGGTCGTCTCGATAAATTCGGCGAAGCCCTCGCGCGCAAACGCAACGCCAAAAAGTCCGGCCCTGCAACCAACAAATCATCCAGGAGAGCACATCATGAGCGGTAAAACGAGTAACCGGCCCGATCACAAGCTCGTCATCGAACGCACGTACCAGGCATCCATCGAAGATGTCTGGGAGCTTTGGACCACGAGCGAGGGTATCGAATCGTGGTGGGCGCCGGAAGGGTTCTCGGCAAAGGTTCACGAACTCGATCTGAGGCCCGGTGGCCAGATGGTATATGCCATGACGGCGGTCGATCCGCCGCAGATTCAGTTCATGAAGCAGGCCGGAATGCTTCTCACGACCGAAGCGAGTTTGACCTACACCGAGATCGTTCCCGGCAAGATGATCGCCTACACTCACCGCGTCGATTTCGTCCCCGGCGTTGACCCATACACCGCCGGTAACAAGGTGGAATTCTTCGCGGCAGGAGGCAACGTGCGCATGGTCGTAACGCTCGACCCCATGCATAGCGATGAGTGGACGCAGCGCTCAGTAGCGGGCATGGAGAGCCAACTTGGAAAGCTAGCCAGGGTCATCGCCAGCCGCCAAGTGAAATAGACAATCTCGATTGGTGCCCCAGGTTCGCGTCCGTCCGTTGGACGCCAACCTGGGTCAGCACATGCCGACAAGGTTATCCAATCAGCCCGCCTCAACGCCCTGTATATTATCTCCAACCCCGGAGGCCCAATGCCCCACCAAGTCCCGCGCCCGCTCCACCTAATAACTACCCTCGCACTCCTAATCGCCGCCGCCCAAGCCCAGCCCAGCCATTGGGCCGCGCCCGACGACAAAACCGCCACCTTCATGATCGACAAGGAGCGCAAGTGGGCCGAGGGCGTTTGCGTGAATAACGGAGTCGTCTCCGACTTACTGGCCGACGATTTCCAGGGCACCAATACTCACGGCGGGCGCTACACCAAAGAAGATGAGCTGCGCGATGAAAAAGGCCCGCGCTCGGCTCACGGCTGCGCGCTCGACGACGCCAAAGTGCGGTTTTTCGGCGAAAGCCTAGCCATCATCTACGGCAGCGAGCACTCCATCGGCAAAGACAAAACTCATCCCGACGCCAAGGTCTGTCAGGTCTGGACCGATACCTGGCTCAAGCGCGACGGCAAATGGCAGATCGCCGCCGCCCAGGACAACAAGATCGATTGCAAGTAACTTCACGTGCAACACTTCCCTACACCCTCAGCAAGCCGCGGAACGCGCGCCCGGCGTAGTAAGATTCCGCGCCGTTGTGATACACGAACACAGTATCAAAGCGGCGATCGCAAAAAAGCGCGCCTCCGAGTTCCCTCATCGCGGGAGGTGTCCTCACCCAACTCGACGTTTTCGTATCGAACTCTCCAAGTTTCTGCAACCCTCGATATTGTTCTTCCGTCAAAATCTCAACGCCCATGGAATCCGCCATCTCCATCGCGTTCCCCTTCGGCTTATTTTCTTTCCGCGAATCCAGCGCCTCACGGTCATAGCAAAAACTCCTGCGATCCTTGGGACTCTCCGCGGAACAATCACAAAAAATGTATTCGCCCGCCTTCTTGTCGTGACCAATAACATCCGGCTCGCCGCCCGTTCTTTCCATTTCACCGAGTGACCAAAGCTTCTCCGCCTGAGCCTCCAGCTTCGCCTGCACCTGAGTCCACTCAACACCTTTATGGCGACTCATATTGTTCTCAAAACGGACCTTCAACGCCCCGAGTAACTCCTTACGCTGTTCCGCTGACAACTCCTTCTTGTTCCTCTTAAGTGGGTTCATAGTCTTACGATCCTCCTCGATTCACGATTTTCCGATTCACCAGCAGGCCTGCGAGCCAACACCGAAACCAAACGTTAGCGGCTTCGCCGTTTCTTCGCCTTATTCCCAAAATACGTACGTACAATAATGTCAATTGCTCCACGTGGAGCATTTCGCACGAAGCGTGGAGCATCCCTCAAAAACTGAGATATGCTCCACGTGGAACGTCAAGAGCTCTGACCCTCCGCAGGTGCCCAACCAGGCGTCTCAGCGCCAAACTGCTTTGAATATTCGGCGACCAGCCGTTGCCAGCCCGCAAACTTCATGGCGTTGACGCCGGCGGTAACTCCCATTGGCTCACCACCAAGCAGCCGGTTGAGCACGTCAAAGCAGATATGCCAGCCCGCCGCGCCCCACGACACGAACCGGCGATCGATGCTGTGCCACAGCGTCAGCCGCGTCCCGCCGCCAAGATCTTCCAGCTCCCACCGGATATCGCCGTACTCGAGCACCCTGGGAGCGTCGGCTCGCGTCACTCTGGTATCCTGCGGCACGGGATTCCCCACCCACGTAAGATGCACCGTGGCTCCAACCGTAGCCATGTTGCCATCGACCACAAAGGGAGCCCACTCGCGCAGCTGCGCCGGGTCAGTGAGCGCCTGCCAGACCTTGTCCGGCGAGTGCCGCAGATCACGGACGAGAATGAGCGTCCACTTCTCTCCCTCTTTCCGTACCTGCGCTCCGCTCGCCGGACCCGGTTCGTACTGCGCGAGATCGTTCACGTTCTCCTCCTCGGTCTGAGTCTGCTTCGCCTGATGCCGACTAACTTGACCACTGTGCCAACTGCGTCAACTGGACGAGATTGCCGCAGGTGTCCTTCAGCATGGTGATCGTCGACCCGGGCACATCGGTTGGCGGCATCGTGAACTCGGCGCCACGAGACTTGATTCGTTCATAGTCGCTCTTGACGTCGTCGGTGAAGAACATGATCGCGGGCTGGTTCTGCTGAAAGATTGCCTGCTGGTATGCCTTGGCCGCCGGATTGTTGTTCAGCGCCAGTTGGAGCTCGATGCCGTTCGGCTCGTCAGGCGAGGCCACAGTCAGCCAACGGTACGGGCCGTTGCTGAAATCGGACTTCTTGGAAAAGCCGAGTACGTCGGTATAGAAACTCAGAGCC
>JBAWAI010000107.1:0-7425 GCA_049589215.1 Terriglobales bacterium
TCCAGGTGCTGTTGATGCTGGTGGATCGCGGCGGCGAAATCGCGACCCGCGAGGAAATCCAGAAGAAGCTTTGGCCGAATGACACGGTAGTGGAGTTCGACCAGAGTATTAACGCGGTGATCAAGAAGTTACGCAAAGCGCTTGGCGACTCCGTCGACGACCCGAGGTACATCAAGACATTAGCGCGGCTTGGCTATCGGCTGATGGTGCCGGTGGAACGCGTGGCAGCCGACCCCGCGGACGAGGTTTACAAGGGCATTTATGACTCGGCTTCGCGGTCGAAACGTGCGGCGTCGAGTCTGACCGGCAAGACCATTTCGCACTACCGCGTGCTTGAAATCGTGGGAGCCGGCGGCATGGGGGTGGTGTACCGGGCGGAAGACCTGAAGCTGGGGCGGGCCGTAGCGCTGAAATTCTTGCCGGAGGAATTGGGCGATGATCCGAAGGCGCTGGAGCGTTTTGAAAGCGAGGCGCGCGCGGCCTCCGCGCTCGACCATCCGAACATCTGCTCCATTTACGAATTCGGGGAGCACGAAGGGCAGCCCTTCATCGTGATGCAGTTGTTGGAAGGCGAGACGCTGCGCGACCGTCTGGCTTCTGGCGCTTCAGGAATCTCCAAGGAGAGGGCGTTTTCCGTCGATCAATTGGTCGATGTCGCGGCCCAGATTGCGACGGGCCTCGAAGCTGCGCACGAGCGGGGCATCATCCATCGTGACATTAAACCCGCCAACATCTTCCTTACCAACCGGGGCTTAGTCAAGATTCTGGATTTTGGCGTGGCAAAGTTAATGGAAATCGGCGAACACCCTAATGCCGCGCCAGAGCAGGAGAATTTAACTGCACCACTCCCCACCTTTGACGGACCAGTGGATGCGCTGAACGCGGCCTGGACCGGTATGGCAATCGGGACGACGGGCTACATGTCACCGGAGCAGGCCCGCGGCGACAGACTGGATGCGCGAACCGACCTGTTCTCCTTTGGTTTGGTTCTGTACGAGATGGCCACTGGGCAGCGTGCGTTCGGCGGCGAGACCGCCGCGGTTGTGCGCGATGCTGTCCTCAACAGCAGCCCTGTGCCATTGCGCGACCTGAACTCGATGCTTCCCGCGAGGCTTGTTGCCACGATCGACAAAGCACTGGAGAAAGACCGCGAACGGCGCTACCAGTCAGCTGCGCAAATGCGCACTGATCTCCTGGCAACGCCGGGGACTGGGACAGCACGAAAGAGTCAGCGGCCATCGTGGTCAGGCAGATGGAAGTTGACAGCCGCTGCCGTCATCTTTGTTGTGATGGCAGTGTGCATTGGACTGTGGGTTAGCCGCGGGCGGAAATCCCCAAAGGCTCTGCAGTTGACCGACAAAGACAGAATCGTGCTTGCCAACTTTGATAACAACACTGGGGACGCAGTCTTCGATGAAACGCTGAAGCAGGGACTCTCGCTACTGCTTCGGCAGTCTCCCTTTCTCGACATCGTTTCCGAGCGCAAGGTAAATCAGACGTTAAAGCTGATGGGCCGACAAGCCGGTGACTCTTTAACGCCCGAGGTTGCACGCGAAGTCTGTCAACGGGCGGGCAGCAAGGCCATGCTAACCGGCTCGATTACCGAACTGGGCAGTCACTACGTGATCAGCCTGAAGGCAGTGAGTTGTACTACGGCTGACCTGCTGGCCGAAGCACAAGAACAAGCCGCGGACAAAGAGAGCGTGCTCAAGGCCTTGGATAAGACCGCCGTCAGCGTGCGGAGCCAGCTTGGCGAGTCGCTTAGTTCGGTAGAGAAGTATGCCACACCGCTGGAGCAAGTGACCACGACGTCGCTGGAAGCGCTAAAAGCCTTCGGTCTGGGGATTAAGATGCAGAATGCGAAAGGGGACAACGCCGCTCTGCCCTTCTACAAGCGGGCGGTGGAACTCGACCCGAATTTCGCGCGGGCCTATCACTCGATGGCGATCAGCTATGGAAACCTCAACCAAAGTGGGTTGGGGGCAGAGAATGCGCGCAAGGCTTACGCGTTGCGAGACAAGGTGAGCGAAGAAGAGCGGTTGGCAATCGAGGCGTACTACTACTTGCGTGTAACGGGAGAGTTGGAGAAGGCGGCCGAGGCTTCAGAATTGTGGCAGAAGGATTACCCGAAAAACGTTTCGACTTACGGAGAATTGGCAATCATTTACTGCTACCTCGGAAACCACGAACGAGAATTGGAAGAGGATCGAGGGGCGGTGCGTCTAGCGCCCAACTACGGTAATGCCTATGAAAACCTTGCGGCCGGCTACATAAACCTCAACCGGCTGGATGATGCGGAGGCGGTGTACAGACAGGTGGAGGAACGCAAGTTGCTGACCGCCGAGGGTCTGCTCCAGGACCATTATCTTCTGGCTTTTCTGGAGGGCGACACGGCGCAGATGGCTCAGCTCGCAGCTTCCGCCCTGGGCAAGCCCGGCACGGAGGACCTGCTGCTGGCCACGGAAGCGGATACGGAAGCCTGGCACGGGAAGTTGAAAAAAGCTCGCGCGCTGACAAATCAGGCGAGAGATTCCGCCAAGCGCAACGATGCCCAGGAGACGGCCGCGAACTATCTGGCAGCGGCCGCGCTGCGCGAAGTGGAAGCGGGCAACGGGGAGCAGGCACGTGTCGACGCCCATGCGGCTTTGAAACTCGGCCCAGGCTATAACGTTCAGAAGTTTACGGCGCTGGCCTTGGCGCGGGCAGGCGATACAGCACAGGCGCAAAAGCTGGCGGCCGAACTCGATAAGACATTTCCTCTGGACACGACGGTACAAAAGTATTGGCTGCCTACGATCGGGGCGGCAGTCGCCTTGCGCGGTAAAGATCCGAACCACGCCGTCGAACTATTGAAAGTTGTGAGCCCAATCGAACTCGGCGCGAACACCAACACAGGCCTCAACGTAATCCTGTACCCGGTTTATTTGCGCGGAGAGGCTTATCTCATGCTGCACGACGGCAACGCAGCCGCAGCGGAATTTCAGAAGTTCGTCGACCACTACGGGCTGGTGGTGAACTTTCCGTTGGGCGCGCTGGCCCGCCTCGGTCTGGCCCGCGCCTTTGCATTGCAGGGCGACGCCATCAAAGCCCGCGCCAAGTACCAGGACTTCCTCGCCCTCTGGAAAGACGCCGACCCTGACATCCCCATCCTGAACGAAGCCAAGGCGGAGTACGCAAAGCTGCACTAGCTCCAGTGGCAGGAAAACATTCTTCCCACGTCGCTCAGTGATCGTCGCTGATTGGCGCAAGCGGGAAACTCCGCGAGTTCTTACCGGCGATTCGGGGCGGATGACGCTAGCGCTTTTTCGGAAGCGCGCCCTTGGTGAGCAGTGTGGAGCGGAACAGAGATTGGGGCGCGCGTTCGAAAAAGCCGTCAGAAGGAAGCGCTGGCGCGGCGGACGCGGTCCTTATGCAAATTGAATGGAGCGAGGGGCAGGTGTTGAAGTCGGCCGAACCTTGAAGGCCCGGGCCGACCGGAGGCGTTTGATCAGTATGTGTACATCACTTCTTGTTCCCGCATCCCTGCTGGCGGCTTTGAAAGTGACGCCACGCTGTCGACCGAAGTTAAAGCAGGTCGTAAATGCGTATCTTACGCATTGCTTGAGATAAGTAATCGAGAGCCTGGGTGGTAGAGTCCACTTGATCGTTGTGTTTCGATCCCGGAAACGCGATGAGCTCTTGGCGATATTCATCGAGCCAAGGTGCACGGATCGGAAGCAACACGCATCCGCTCTCAAACTGGGGCGTTTGCAAGTGTTTTGTCGCTGCCGAGGATTCCCGTGGGAATGGACCCACGATTGCTTGGTTCAAGGACCGGCGGGAAATATTTTGTCGGTGCTGGAAGCCATCTAGAGCTTGCCTAGACGTAATCCGGTCCGCGGGCATGTGGGACTGAGGGCCGCTTTTTGCTCAACATCGACGCTCGCTAGCGTTTTCCATCGGCCGTCGGTCGCTGATTACTAGTCACCGAAGGAGTCAGACACGCCGACGACTGTTCGTAGCTCGTTTTTGCCCCGTCTACTAGAGTTTCAATGCGGGTTAATAGAGACCCAAACTCCACGTGTTGATCCAGGGAGCTCAGCCACGTGTCCGATGTCAGGGTGATGGGTGCGCACACGAAGCCAAACTCTACTGCCTGTTCGAGAGCGCTCATTGCCGAATTGATCAGGCCGATCTGGGCGTAGTGCCGTGCAAAATACACTTTGATTTCCGGTTCACGAGTCGTATCCGCTGTTTCCATCAGACGGATGGCATCCTCGGCTCTGCCTTCGAGAACGGCCAACAGGGACCTCATAAGAGCGGTCATCAACTTCGATAGGGTCATCCTGTCCAGACGTTCGCGCAAGAGAGCAATCGCCCGACTCCGGTCGCCCAAAGCGGCCCAAGCCGCAGCGTCCAGGTAGTAGGCCGCGCGTCCGCTATAGGCTCCTATGGCCGACGCATACTCTCCGGAGAGAAACAATGTGTGAGCAACGCTTGTGGCAATGGCAGGATCTAACTCCTGTGCCCGTTGATCTGCCTGAATTGACTCTTGAAGTAGTCCTCGGAAGCGTAAGGCCTGTACGAGACCTGCAAAGCATTCTGGCTCGGCGGGGTAATGCTGAAGTCGTTTTAACAGTCGGCACATGGCCTCATCTGCTTGGCCTGTGTCGACCTGCACGAACGTAAAGAACTGGTGAGCTGATGCCAAGTCCGGATCGAGCGCGAAGGCTCGCTGAAACGCTGCTTGGGCCAATTCCAGATTCGCCGAGGAATTGTCGCTGAATTTGTCCAGGAACCAGCAACATCTACCCAGCCAAGCCCAGGCGGGTGCGAATGTCGGGTCTTCCGCCAGGCAGGTCCAGTACAAATCTCGCGCCAGGCACATCGATTCCAAAGAACGTTGAGCCGCAAGTTCCTTGGCCCGGACAAACTTTTCATAACTAGCACGCGTTACCCCAGGTTCGCCCGCAACGGTCAGGCCGAATCGATAGCCGTGTTTCGAAACGGTGAGGATGGCATCCCGACCGACAATCTTCCTTAAGTCAACGATGATATTGGTGAGGTTCGACTCACTTACATGGACGGATGGCCAGAGCACGCCGATCAATTCCTGTTTGCTGACGAGGTGTCCCGCGTCGCGTAGCAGGCACAGGAGAGCGTCAAAAGCCTTCGGCTGGAGCGGGACTGAAATGCCAGCCCTCTTCAATAGGCGATCGTGAGGGTATAGCTCAAAATCGCCGAAGCGGTAAGCGGTATCCGGCGAGGTTTGATTTTCCTTTGAAAATCCGTGTGGCATAAGTAGGATTCCGTGCGTGGGATCAAGCTTACACTGCTCCTTTAACCCAAAGGAGATCTTAGGTGATTGACCCCTACCTGCGAATCGATCGAGCAGACGATCGCCTCAGAGGCGATGCCAGGCCCGCGGCCCAACAAGAATCAGGACACTACGGATCGGCTGAGGGCGCATGCGCTAATTCTCTTGATGTGTTTGTGCTTTGCCGCGAGCGCGATCGGGCTTGTCCCCGTCGTAGCTGACGCGCAGCCGGCTGACACGGCACGGGACGGGCAGCACGATTTCGACTTCAACACTGGCGTGTGGCATACGCACATACGTCGTGTGCCCGATCCGTTTTCGGCGTCGAGCGAAGTGATCGAACTCAACGGCACAGTTCCGATACGGACGGTTTGGGGGGGCGCGCGAAGTTGGAAGAGATTGAGGCCGACGGTCCGAAGGGACATTGGAAGGACTTTCGGTGTTTTTGTACAGTCCGCAGCCGCATCAGTGGAACAATGACTCCGCGCAATCCGAACAGACATTTTCTGATGATGGCGGCAAAAATTGGGAAACAAACTGGATCAACAAATACTCGCGGGTCAACTAGAAATGAATTATGCAGGTGCGTCTTTCTGTTCAATGAATGAACGCACCCGGAGGCTGATGACACTATGACTGAGTCCAGGAGATATTCTTACTGGCCATTGTTTTTCATCGCTGCGCTCATCATTGGCATCGTGCCGGCGACGGCTGAACGCGGGTCAAACTCGTCCCTGAACGACGACCAAAAAGCAGTAGCCGTCTTAGACACGGAATATCAGGCAGCCGTGAAGACCAATGATACATCCACCATGGATCGCATTCTGGCAGACAATTTCATCCTCGTAACCGGCTCTGGCAAAGCCTATACCAAAGCGGACATGGTCAACGATGCAAAAGGTGCGGCCACGAGCTACGAGCGGAACGATGAAGACATTCAAACCGTTCGCGTTTGGGGTAACACAGCCGTAGTCACTGCAAAGCTCTGGGAAAAGGGTACAACTAACGGCCGATCATTCGATCGCAAGTTCTGGTTCAGCGATACCTATCTGCGCACTTCAGCGGGGTGGAAATATGTGTTTGGTCAATCTTCGCTGCCGTTGCCGGACACCGCCGCTTTGCCGAGTTTCACGGCCGCGGATTCATACGCCGACACAGAGCGGGATGGGCAACATGATTTCGACTTCGAGATCGGTACTTGGAAGTCGCATATATCGCGCCGCCTGCATCCCATGACTGGCTCAACTACCTGGGTCGAGATGGAGGCCAATGTCGTCATCAGGAAGGTATGGAATGGCCGCGCCAATCTGATGGAACTCGAAGCCGATACCCCAACAGGCCACCTAGAAGAACTGAACCTGCGTCTCTACAATCCCCAATCCCATCGTTGGAGCTTCAATTTTGCCACCAGCAACGACGGCACGATGGCACCACCGATGATCGGAGGGTTCAACAACGGCCGGGGCGAGTTTGTCGATCAGGAATCGTTTAACGGCAAAACGATCCTGGTTCGACATGTCTTTACAGATATCGGTCCGAACTCACACCATTTTGAACAGGCATTTTCGGGCGACGGCGGCAAAACTTGGGAGCCAAACTTTGTCGCTACATTGACGCGAGAAAAAAATTAAATGCAACAGGGCATGGAAAACAGATTGATGACCCGACTTGATCCGCCCGAGCAACGGTTCTGGCCGCATGTTGTCCCCCTTTCGCTGCAGCGGAGACAGGGGACTTGGCACCATGCTCAGAACCGAAGTCATAGCCGGCTATATCGGATTGTTGAGGCGTCGGAGATTTCATAACCCTTGCTCCGGCGAGGAGTCACGCGTTGAACAAGTGATCGATGAATGGAGAGTAAAGCCCCAGTGCTTTCAAGAACTTCAACATTCTTCTTGTGCAATGGATGAACAGCGAGCTTGGCGCGGTAGACTTCATATTCGGCGAGCGAAGGAAAGTCGATGAGGCCGATGAGCATACCTTAAAGGCTCAAGAGGCGGAATAAACGGCGAGATCTTTTACTCGTTGAAGGAGGCACAGATTCTGACGGAGCGGTGGCGCGTGGAATACAACACGGAGCGGCCGCACTCGGCACTGGGTTATAGGCCACCGGCACCGCAAGCAATCTT
>JBAWAI010000108.1:0-23986 GCA_049589215.1 Terriglobales bacterium
GGGCGTCAGCGAACACTGTTCGCAAACGACCAACGTCCGGCGACCGTCGACGTTACTCTCCCGCATATTCAAACGAGTTCATCATCGTCTCTTCTATGCGCACTCTCTCTAGATGCGCCTCCCGAAACGCGCGTTTCATAATTTCGTAAATCGCGATGCAAAGATTCTCGGTCGTCGGCACCGCCTCCGCGAACTCCGCCAGCAGATTCAGGTTCTGATGGTCAAAGCGCTCCAGAATCTCGCGTCCCACAAAGCCGTCCAGATCCACCAGATTGCAAACCATCCCCGTCTGCTCATCCACTGGCCCGCTCACCGTAACTTCAATATTGTAATTATGTCCGTGTCCATACGGATTGTTGCACTTACCATAGGTCGCCTGATTCTCGGCCTCGGTCATCTCGTCGCTGTGCAGCCGGTGCGATGCCGAAATCATGTACCGCCGCGTCAAGTAAGCCTTCATGCTCGCCCGCGATTCTCTTCACGTCTGCGATCTCCGTCACCTCGACCCTCATCGCCTGAATCTTCCTCACCAAAAACATCCACAAACAAATCCGGCGTCTCATACACCCGCACCCGATGCAGCCGCGCCGACTTCAGCTTCGGCTCCAATCTCCTCCAGATGGCAATTGCAATATTTTCGGTCGTAGGAATCAGCGTCAAAAATTCCGGCACCTCTTTATTCAGAAAGCGATGGTCCAGCGCCTCCAGCACTTCCCGGTTCATGATCTCTTTCAGTTGCTTAAGATCAACCACAAACCCCGACCGCGGATCGACCGCGCCCTTCACGGTGACTTCAAGCGTGTAGTTATGCCCGTGCCCACTCGGGTTATTGCATTTGCCGAACAGCCGCAAGTTCTCCTCCGGCGAAAATGCCGGGTTGTGATAGTAGTGCGAGGCGGAAAACTCGGCTTTGCGTGTGAGGTAAACCATTCGGACAGTGGTCGGCTTTCAGTTGTTAGTTTCGCAGCCCTGCCGGGGCTGAAGGCTGTGAATATACCCGTCCCTTCCATGATACGTGGCTTTTCCAATGCGCTCGCTGCGAGCGCCAGAGCAGATAGGCGAACATGGGATATCCCGCGATTGCCCCAATCACTTCCATGTCCCAGGTAAAGTTCGCTCGCCTCAGCCGCTGCGTGATAAAGAGGAACCCCAGGATTCGCATCGCATTCCACCACCAGTGTCTTGAAACAGCAGCCAGCGGAAGAAGGTCAGCGTGCGCCCATGCGAGCGATTCAATTCGGCCGGACACTCCCGCCCCAATTGCCGCAACGGCCGGCACCAAGATAACTCCCCATACAAATCCCCACATCAGCAGCGACTTTGCAGCCAGTCGTCCCGGCCGTGGAAACAGCAGCGCCAGATTCTTCGTCCATCCCTCGCGCAGTTGGCGAAAGTTCCGATACATCCGCGTGCGCACCGCATCCGCCGCATAGCGAAAGCGAATCTTTAATCCCGCGCCTTTCACCGCACGCGCCAGCGCCACGTCTTCCAGCAGACTCTCCGCAATCGCCCGGTGTCCCCCGACTGCCTCATAAGCCTCGCGTCGAATCAAAATGTATTGCCCATTGGCAGCCGCAATCGGCGAGGCAGCATCAGAAACCACCCGCGGCGGATACTCCCGCGCCAATTCCGCGAACACCAGCGGCAGCACCGCCATCTCCCAGAACGTCACCGCAATCTGTTCGGGCGAGTACGACAGCATATCGACGCCATGCTCCTGCGCCTCCGCCATTGCCCGCGCCAGCGATCCCGCCACATGCACGGTGTCGGCGTCAGTGAACAACAGCCACGAGCCGCGAGCCGCAGCCGCACCGGCCACCACCGCATTGTTCTTCCCCGTCCACCCCGGCGGCAGGGGCGGCGCCTCAATCACTCGCACGCCCTCAAAGCTCTCCGCGATCGTCCGCGTGCGGTCCGTCGATCTATCATCGACCACGACGACCTCGTAACTCACACCCGTCTGGGACGCAAGCGATCGCAGGCAATCTCCAAGATTCGCCTCCTCGTTCCGCGCTGGAACGATGATGGAGACTTCGGCATTTGCGCTTCCGGACGGCTCAGGCAATGAAAGACTCCCCGCGTCTTCGTTATTATAAAGCTGTGAAACGAACGCCCCTCGCTACCCTTGGATTGCTCGTCCTGTTCATCTCATTCCTGGCCGCCTGCTACAGCGGCAGCCATCCCGGCAGCATCGGTACTGCCGCGCCCGACTTTACCGTGCAGGATTCCGACCACAAAGTCACGCTCAGCCAGTTTCGCGGACAGGTCGTCGTGCTGAATTTCTGGGCCACCTGGTGTCCTCCCTGCGTCGAAGAAACGCCCTCCCTCGTCCGCCTGCAAGGCCTCCTCAAAAGTAAAGGAGTAGTCGTGCTCGCCGTCAGCATCGACGAAGACGACTCCGCTTATCACAAATTCCTCAAAGACTACGGCGTCAACATGGTCACTGTTCGCGACCCATCTCGCAAAGCCAGCAGCCTCTACGGCACCTTCGGCTGGCCAGAAAGCTACATCATCGATCGCCAGGGCATAATCCGCCGCAGATTCATCGGCGCAGTCGACTGGACCAGCCCCGAGATCACCGACTATCTGAGCAAACTCTAAACCAGGTCTCAGAAAAAACAACCCCATTCGCGACGATCCCGAGAGGTCCATCTTCCTGACACCTGACACCTAATACCTGTACTTCAGAGCCTCACCTTCCGCAACCGCAGCGAATTCGCAATCACCGACACCGAACTGAAACTCATCGCCGCCGCCGCCAGAATCGGGCTCAGTAGCAATCCAAAAAACGGATACAGAACGCCCGCCGCCACCGGCACCCCAACCGCGTTATAGATAAACGCAAAAAATAAATTCTGCCGGATATTCCGCATCGTAGCCTGGCTCAACTTGCGCGCCCGCACAATGCCTTCAAGGTCTCCTTTAAGGAGAGTAATCCCGCCGCTCTCCATGGCAATGTCAGTTCCAGTTCCCATCGCTATGCCCACATCAGCCTGCGCAAGCGCCGGCGCATCGTTGATCCCATCACCCGCCATCGCCACCACGTGGCCCTGCTTTTGAAGATCGCGCACGATTTCGCTCTTTTGCCCCGGCAAAACCTCGGCCCTGAAGTCCTTGATGCCGAGCTTGTCAGCGATCTCCTGGGCGACACCCTGCTGATCACCAGTGAGCATCATCAGACGAATGCCCGCCTCTTTCAGTTGCCGCAACGCGTCGGGGGTCGATCGCTTCCAGGGATCTGCAACCGCAATGTGCCCGGCATAAATTCCGTCCACCGCCACGAAAACCGAGGTCGCTCCTGCGCCACCCCCGACCAGCACCCCAGTTCGCGCACCCTTGCCGAACGCGCCGACGTCCCGCATCATCGCCCAATTCCCTGCCGCAACCATCTTCCCGTCCACCAAACCTTTGACGCCTTTGCCCGGCATCGACTCAAACCCCGAAACATCCGACAAACTAATCTTCCGCTCGTTTGCCAATCTCACAATCGCGGCCGCCAGCGGATGTTCGCTCGCGCGCTCGAGACTGGCCGTCAGCCGCAGGATCTCGTCGCCTCGTTTCATGCTGGCTGCACTGTCTGTTGTCTGCTCTTTCGCCAGGTCCGCCGAATCCGCGCCCCAACTCACCACCTTCGGCTTCCCTTCCGTCAGCGTCCCAGTCTTGTCAAACACAATCGTGTCCACCTTCTCCAGCGTCTCCAGCGCCTCGGCATTCCTGATCAGCACGCCCGCATGTGCCGCCCGTCCCGTTCCCACCATGATCGCCATCGGAGTCGCCAGCCCCAGCGCGCACGGGCACGCAATAATCAGCACCGCAACCGCATTCACGATCGCATGCGCCAGCCGCGGCTGCGGACCAAACACCGCCCACGCCACAAATGTCAGCACTGCAATCGCCATCACCGTCGGCACAAACCATCCCGCCACCCGATCCGCCAGCCGCTGTATCGGAGCCCGCGTCCGCTGCGCCAGACTCACCAGCTTCACGATCTGCGCCAGCATCGTCTCACTGCCCACGCGCTCGGCCCGCATCACCAGCATGCCCGTGCCATTCACGGTCGCCCCAATCACGCTCGCGCCGCTAGCTTTCTCCACCGGCATCGACTCGCCGGTAATCATCGACTCATCCACCGCGCTCGCGCCGTCGACCACCACGCCGTCCACCGGAATCTTCTCTCCCGGCCGCACTCGCAACTTATCGCCGACCTTTACTTCCGCCAGCGGAATATCGCGCTCCGACCCATCCGCCGTCATTAAGCGCGCCATCTTCGGACTCAAATCCAGCAGCGCCCGAATCGCGCTCGAAGTCCGGCTCCGCGCCCGCAATTCCAGAACCTGCCCCAGCAGCACCAGCGTCACGATCGCCGCCGCCGCCTCAAAATAAACATCCGGATGGCCGCCCATCATGCGAGGCGACGACGGGTCAATTCCGGGCATGGCTGGAAGCGCCGCTCGAAATGAAGCCGGAAATATTTGCGGAAACGCAGTCGCCACCACGCTGTATACATAAGCCACGCCCGTGCCCATCGCGATCAGCGTGAACATATTCAAGCTGCGATTAACAATCGATGCCCACCCGCGTTGAAAAAACGGCCAGCCGCACCAGAGCACGACCGGCGTGGCGAGAATCAATTCGATCCATGGCAGAATCGAACCCCACGGCGTGACCTTCAAAGTGCCGCCGCGCAGAATGTCGACCCCGCCCATGAACATGCCCGGCCAGATCATGCTGCCCATCGCTATCGCCAGCAGCGGAGCCGTGAGCCCGACGCCCACCCAGAACCGCCGAGTCATGTCGCGCAACTCAGGATTTTCTTCCGGCGCAACGCTCACAGTTCGCGGCTCAAGTGCCATCCCGCAAATCGGGCAACTCCCCGGCTCCGTCCGCACAATCTCGGGATGCATCGGGCACGTATATTCCGTCGTCGTCGCAGCAGGCGCCGGCGTTTCCGGCTCCAAAGCCATGCCACATTTCGGACAAGGCCCGGGCCCAATCTGCCGCACCTCGGCGCACATCGGGCATACATATTCCCGCGAGTCGCCATGTGAGTCCCGCGAAGCCGCTGCGCCCGACGCAGCTTTACTCGCCGCGCTCGAAGAAGGCTGGACGACCGCCGCCATCCCGATCGACACCAGCCCCGAACCCATCGCCTTCGGGCCGGCCACCAGCACCGCGCCCGGATCAGCCTGAAACTTCGCAAGGCATCCCGCCGAGCAAAAAAAGTGGTCCCGCCCCGCATGACTCGCCTTGAAGCGCGCTCCGGCCTTCTCGACCGTCATCCCGCACACCGGGTCAATCGCGGCGCTCACGCCCGCATTCCCTTTTTCCGTTTCGGTCATAGAGTTTCAACGGCAACGATCAGCGGCCTGTTCAAATCACATCGCCAAGTCGCCCTTGGAGAAATAACGCCCTTATTAGATACTCAAGGAACAGACTTCGAACCTCAGCCCTCAATAATGACCTGAATCGATCAAAATAAGATTGAGAAATGAAGTCGAGAAAATTGCCCAAAGAAAAAGAAGACGATCAGAAATCCAAGGCAAAACGCGGGAAGCCCGATTGTCAATAGATCGTAGCGTTAGACAGAGACCGGAATAGGATCAAGAGAAGGAAAACAGAGACGGACCACACTGCTCCGCTCAAGCCTCAATCCGCTGAGAATGAGAAAGAGAAAGAGAGACCTGCCATGACCTACCTCGAAGCCGCCTTCCGCTACCAGACTGCTCCCGGAGAGACCGCCCTCCGCGCCATCGACACTGTCCGCGAGGTCTACGGCATTCAGCGTATCCACTTCAACGAAAAGGAGCGCACCGTGCGCGTCACCTTCGACGCCTCCCGCCTGAAAGCCGACGCCGTAGCGAAACTCCTCCGCCAGGCTGGCATCGACGTGCAGGATCAATTAGTTCTGGCGTGAACTTAAAGGAAACTGGAAGGATACAGCAGAACTGAACAATCTCACGTCTAAGAACTGAGACCCGACATCCGAGACCTGAAGTCGATTCAGCAACCCGCTCCGTCCCCGTCAGTTGGATCGTGTAAACCCCGGGGGAGGGCTGCCAGCGAACGGAGCGAGTGCCTTACAAAATCTTGCAAATTGCAAAGGGGCATTCGGAAAGACCTCTGGCCGAAGTATTTTCCGTAATGCCCCGTTGCGCGCCACTTCGTCTGCCCTAAAGAGAAGCAGTTACTCTGCCATTCCTAAGACGTTGCAGCCGCGTACTTTCAGAACGCCCGAGCAGGTAGCTTTTGCGTGTCGCCGGAAAACTTTACTCGCCCCACTAAAACCTTATTGCACACGCATCCGCCAGAAGGCCAGCCTGACAGCCCGATTAGACCAAAACGGTTTTTCATCCAACACAATCACCGCCCAAGTGACGGCGATAGTTTTCCTCGATGTATGTTCATCGGAGAGAACAAAATAAACAAAAAACAGCAAGCCCCACTCTCCGTAATTGCACCCAACCAGAGCCCAACGACGTTCTCAAAGTGGAACTACCATTTGACGAGCGGACGCAATTTCCTCAACCGCTTCATAGTACAATTATTTGCAGGGCCCGTAGCTCAGTTGGATAGAGCACTTCGCTACGAACGAAGGGGTCGGGCGTTCGAATCGCTCCGGGCCCACCATTGTCTCAGCCCGTTCTATCCCTTCCGCCCGCCGCGATTCCCCACCAACGAAAGGACTTTCCACTAGCCCATCCGAGCCATTCCTCCCCGCCTGCCCAGCATCTAGGCTAATTGAAAACACATTTCGGGGAACGGCAACCGCGCCCGCGTCCCACCACTCGTATGAGCCTGGGGCGTTTTGTTTAGCTTTTTGAATCATCCGTCATGGATCATATTGTCGAAAACCTATGGCTCGGCGGTCAGCAGGATGCCGACAACCTGATCCGCAATAATCCCGAAAACATCACCGTCATTCTCAATGTGCGCGGTCCCGACGCCTATCAACCGCCCGGCCGCAACCAGTCAGCTGAGCATCCCGGCAAAGCCTACAAATGGATTCCCGCTCCTGACACCGGACTCGTCTCACCCGGCCACGTCAAAGAAGCCGTTGCCTGGCTCCAGCAACAGTCCACAAAACAGCACCGAACGCTCATCCATTGCATGTTCGGAATCTCGCGCGCCCCCGGCTTTCTCGCCGCCTTCATGGTGAGCAGCGGCATCTCCGCGACGCCCGAAGAAGCCAAAGCCACGATTTCAATCTATCGCCGGGTCCAGCCCGCCGCCCAGATCGCCGAACCCGTCTGGCGCGTGGTCCTGATCTCCGCCCTCACCGGACTACCAAACCGCCAGGCCTTCGATGGAGAAAGAAACAACTCCAAGGCAACTCCCTTCGTCGCCGTCGCCGACATCGACTTCATGCGCGCCTTTAACGATTCCTACGGCCGCATCGCCGGAGACATGCTCTTACGCAGATTCGCCAAAATCCTCATCGGCGTCGGCTTAGACGCTTATCACAATCAGGGCGACGAATTCCTCTGCAAAGGAGCGTTCCGTGAAGAGTTGAACGCCCAACTCTCCCAAGCCCGCCAGCTCTTCCGGCAGCCCTTTCAGCTCTATGCCGACGGCCGAATTCAAACCGTCGAAGACACCGGTTTCGCATTCGCCATCGGCAGCACCGTCGAAGAAGCGCAATCCGCGTTGCGCGCAATCAAGCAAGGGCAACCACGCAACGAGTCTCCGGAATGGCTGCGAAAGATCGTCGCAACCGCCGGCCGCGGATCAAACTGGTAGTCGAGCCGCCCTTCAAACAAGGCTCCCATCACTCCTCCGAACCCGTTCCTTCCCTCGTTGCTCCACTTACTGACCCGTTAGTCCTTGCACCACCGTCATTTGCCCTGTTCCCAATGCGGACCTATCGTTCCAAATAGGTATGGGCGGAGTGGTCCGCCAACCTCGATCCTCCCCTGGCAGCCAAATCTGTTCTTAGGAAGATCTATGAAGTTAAGATCTGCGAAGTCAAGATCTGCGAAGTCTAAGTCCACGCGCATCCCGTTTACCTGCCTTGCGTTTCTCACCCTGCTCCTTGCCGCACAATTCTGCGTCGCTCAGTCCGGCTATCAAGTCATCTCCGTCCAGGGCGGGGGAACGATCAAAGGCAACGTCAAGTGGGTGGGATCCCTGCCTCACCTCTACGTTTCCGAGATTAATAAGGACCCGCAAATCTGCGATCCCCTCGGCCAGAAGCACCGCGATCTCGAGCGTCTCGAGGTCTCGCCCAACGGCGGAGTGGCCAATACCGTCGTCTATCTCAGAATCTCCGCCGGAAAGGCGATGGACTTACCTGTCGCGCGCCGCTTCCTCAATCAGAAGAACTGCCGCTACGAGCCGCACATCCTGCTCGTCCCAGCCGATGGTACGCTCACCGTCAAGAGCAGCGACCCGATCCTGCACACCGTGCACATGTCCGGTAGCGCCGATTACAACCTGCCCTTCGTCTCCGCCGGGCAGGAGATCAGCCGTCCTATGAACCGCGAGGGCGTCGTCGACCTGCGCTGCAACGCCGGCCACGTCTGGATGAACGCCGAGATGATGGTCGCCGCTAATCCTTATTATGCCGTCACCGACGCCGAGGGCAATTTCGAACTAACTGACGTTCCGCCCGGCCACTACGAACTCGTCGCCTGGCATGAAGGTTGGAGAATGGTCGGCGAAGCTCCTCTCTATGACGTCATGACGCAAGTGCGTGTCAAACGCCCGCTCTTTTCCGCTCCAGTAACCTGGAGCAAATCCGTCACCGTACCCCCCAGCCAGACCGTCGAAGTCCACTTCACGCTCGACGAGAAAACACCTCAACTCGCGCAGGGTCACTAAGCTATTCCGGCGGCGCACCAGAGCCGCCGGTCTAAAACCAGCCCGGGGCGCGGCAAGAGCCCGCCTTCGTAAATCCCGTCATCCAATATCCCTTAATAATTTTCCACCGGATTTTCCCCATTCCGGATAGAATACCCGCACTCGTATCCTGCCTTGTCGTGGGAACTCTGTTTCCACGTGAAACGGGCGTCGCGTGTTTTAGCCGTCTCTAGGTTCGCACCACGCGGGTGGGATTTTTCGTGGGATAGTTAGTGGCAAGTTCGTGGGGTTGTTTCGTGGGGTTGTAAGACGGGTCATCTCGTCCAACGCAAATCAGTCTGGCCGCATCAGAGGGTGATCCGGATATCCGGTTCGCGCGAGGACAGCACTGGCTAGCGGCGGTTTCCCAGGTTCCGTTTCCGCCGATGCGCAGTCGTCCCTCGTCAGGACAGAATTCAGAACAGTAGCTACAACTGATTTGAGTTTAAGCCTGATGAGTCTAAGACTGATTTGAGTCTAAGGAAGACACCGCTTTCGCGTTTCGCCGCCGTCGTCGCAGTCCACGAACTGTCGTTGCATTTTAGAACATGCTTTGGCCGCTGAAGTTGCAGCGCTGATTCTCGACCGTTGACTTTTATGACATGCCATCTCCCCTTCCGCGCATTGGCTGCCGTTACGTCAACCGCCATGGTCATCGCCCTCATCACAATCCAGTCGCCCACTCCGGTCAACGCAAACCAACTCGACCGCCAGGTAAGCGCTCATGCGATAAACGCCACCAGTCAGCCGGCCACCTCGGTCACAGCCGCGCCCTTCGCTACCGCAAAGGCAGCCGATTTTGATCGCGCAGTGTCCTACAACACCGGTGGCTATTACGCCTCCTCCGTCGTTACCGCGGATCTTAACGGCGATGGTGATCCCGACCTGGTCATCGCCAACACTTGCCAATCCGACAGCGAGGGTGCAAGTGACTGCACCGCCGGCGGAGAAGTCAGCGTGCTGCTCAGCAATGGCGACGGCACTTTTCAGACATCAGTAACGTACCCGTCCGGCGGCAGCGCGGCCCTGTCAGTAGCTATCGCCGACGTCAACGGCGATGGCATCGCCGACCTCATCGTCGCCAATGAGTGCCTTAGCTCCACCGACTGCACGACCGGCAACGTCGGCATTCTCCTCGGCGTCGGCGACGGCACCTTCCACTCGCCAGTCAACTACTCAGCCGGATACGGCTCGCTTTCAGTCGCAGTCGCAGATCTCAACGGCGACGGCCATCCCGATCTCGCCGTCGCCAACCAATGCGTCAGCGCTAATGCGTGCGGCACCGGAGCAGTCACCATTCTCCTCAACAACGGCAACGGCACCTTCCAGCCCGGCACCACTTACGCCTCCGGCGGTCAGGGCAGTGTTTCCGTTGCGATCAAAGATCTCAACGCCGATGGATTTCCTGACATCGCCCTCGCCAACCAGTGCTTGACCAAGTTCAACTGCAATATTGGCGGGGTTAGCATTCTGTTCAACAACGGCAATGGCACGCTCCGAACTGCTGTCAGTTATGACTCGGGTGGCTACTCGGCGCTCTCGGTCGCGGTCGCGGATGTAAACGGCGACGGCCTGCCTGACATTATTGCCACCAGCCTCTGTAGCAATGGCACTAACTGTGTCGACGGTGTCGTAGGTGTCCTCCTGAACAAGGGCGGCGGCACGTTCCAGCAGCCGACCACATACGACTCCGCCGGCTACGGCGCCAGCTCCGTCGCTATCGGAGACATGAATGGCGACGGCATCCCCGATCTCGTCGTCGATAATATCTGCAAGACCAGCGCCAACTGCACCAAGGGTGGAGTGATCCTGCTCGTCGGCAACGGCGACGGCACATTTCAAACGCCCTTGATCTATAGCTCCAATGGAAACGACGCCACCTCCGTCACCATCGGAGACCTCAACGGCGACGGCAGGCCCGATATCGTGACTGCGAACAATTGCACCACCAGAAGCAATTGCAGCGGACTCGTAAGCGTTCTCCTGAATAGCTCCGCGCTCAAAACGACCACCACGGTCTCATCCTCCACCAATCCCTCAACCGTCGGTCAGCAGGTCACCTTCATCGCCACCATGACTTCAACCTCCCAGGTTCCCGATGGCGAGATCGTAACTTTCTACCAAGGCACCGTCGTCCTCGGCACCAGCACCACGACTAATGGCACCGCCAGTTTCCCCGCGTCATTCTCCAAGGCCTCCACCTACACCATTAAAGCCGTCTACCCCGGCGATGCTTTTCATAAAACCAGCACCGGAAAAGTAAAACAGGTAGTCACCAATTCGCCGCGCGCCGATTAAGCCCCCACATCTCCAGCGATCATCGAGCGCGAACCGCGCAGCCATTTCCCCCTCTGCTAAAATGTGGCCATCTCCTGGGGGACGAATGCTCCGAACCATCGCCCGAATCGCCCTGCTCCTCGCATTAGCCCTGCCATCATTCGCCAAACAGCCCGCCGATCCCCGCCTCAAAAACAGCTTCCGCTCCCCCGATAAAAACGGCTGGACCTACGTCCACCTCGAAGGCTCACCCGCCGAAGTCGGCTTCCAGAACGGCTACCTCCTCTCCGCCGAAATCGACGACATGCTCAAAGTCTTCACCCTCGAAATGTCGCACGACAATAAAAAAGACTGGCAATTTTTCCGCGATTCGGCCCGCACCATGATGTGGCCGCACATCGAGCCCGAGTATCGCGAAGAGCTGCAAGGTATCGCTGACGGCGCCAGCGCCCAGGGCGTAAAGATCGACCTCTGGGATGTCGTCGCGCTGAACGCCACCATGGAGTGGGAATACTACGTCAAGCAATACAACAAAGAGCACGCCATCCAATCCGCCGCCTCGCTCGTCGCGCCCGAGCATTGCAGCGCTTTCGTCGCCACCGGCAGCTACACCAAAGATGGCAAGGTTGTCATCGCGCACAACAACTGGACAAGTTATCTCGACGGCGCGCGCTGGACCATCGTCTTCGACATCGTGCCCGCCAAAGGCTATCGCATGTTGATGGATGGCCTGCCCGGCCTCATCCACAGCGGCGACGACTTCGTCGAAAATTCCGCCGGCATCGTCATCACCGAAACCACCATCGGCCACTTCAACGGCTATGATCCCAATGGCATCCCCGAATTCGTCCGCGCCCGCAAGGCCGCGCAATACTCTAACTCGATCGACGATTTCGCGCGCATCATGAAAGACGGCAACAACGGCGGCTACGCCAATAACTGGCTGCTCGCCGACATCAAAACCAACGAAATCGCCAGCCTCGAACTCGGCCTCAAGAACGTCACCCTCGAAAAAAAGACCGACGGCTATTTTGTCGGCTCAAATTTTCCCGTCAACGAAAATCTCATCCGCGAAGAGACCGACTTTGACCCCAAAGACATGAGCGTCAGCGCTAACGCCCGCCACGTCCGCTGGGAGCAGTTGATGGCCGAGAACAAAGGAAAGATCGACGTCAGCGCGGCCGAGCGTTTCATGGCCGACCACTACGACACCTACACCAAAAAAGAAGATGCCGACGAGCGCACCCTCGACGGCCACATCGATCTCTCTCCCCGCGGCTCGCCCCCCTGGCAACCACCCCACGGCAATGCCGGCGCAGTGCAAAACAAAGTCGCCGACGCCAGCATGATCGCGCACATGTCATTCACCGCCCACGCCGGCCACGCCTGCGGCATGGACTTCAAAGCCGGAGACCAACTCCGCGAGCATCCCGAATTCGGCTGGGAGCAAGGCGTCCTCCGCGATATGGACGCCTATCCCTGGACAAAGTTCTCCATCGCAAAGTAGGATCGTGTGCTGGTTCGAACTTCCACCACGGCGGCACGGAGAAGATCAAGATGCCGGCGAGATCTTTGCCTGGTTTTTGCGGTTTAAGAACTTCTCCGTGACTCGGTGACTCCGTGGTGAAGAAAAACAAATCGTGACACTGCGTCGACGGTGCCCTCTAACTCACCGCCTTATTCCGAAACTGCCGCAATCCCACAAACAGCAGCAAAATATCAAATCCCACCAGCGCCACCAGAATCCCCGGCATCCACAAATGCGCAAACTGCGGCACCAATGTCGCGCGCAGCCCCTCGCTCGCATACACCAGCGGATTAATCAAAACAAGCTTCGCCAGGATCGGAAATGTCTTCAGCGCGCTCCACGGATAATACGTGCAGCCGAAAAATATCATCGGCGTCATCACCATGCTGAACATCAGCCCAATATGCTGCTGGTCCACGCTGCATCCCAGCGCCAGCCCGCCGCACGACGAAAAGCCCGCCACCAGCACCGTAATAAAAAAGAACAGCGCCGGATTCGCAATATGCAGCTCCAGCCCCGGCCTCAGAATCAGCCACGCCAGCGGAATCACCGTCAATCCCGCGATCACCGCCTGCATCAATCCGAAGACAACTTTTTCCACTGCCACCCACGCAATATCGATCGGCGCCAGCAGTCGGTCCTCAATCTCGCGCGTGAACTGGAACTCGCCAATCAGCGGCATCGCCACCGCCCACACGCCCGTGAACACCATGCTGATCGCCATGATCCCCGGCAGCAACAGGCTCTTATACGCAGCCGGCATATACCCGCTGCCCACCATCACGCGCCCAAAAATAAAGACGAACAGCAGCGGCTGCAAAAATGTTTGCAGAATCAGCGGCACCAGATTCCGCCGTGCCACATGCGCGTCGCGTCCCAGCAATGCAAAAAATGTCTTCCAGTTCATTCCCGCAAACTCCTGCCCGTATGATGGAGAAACAAATTCTCCAGGCTCGGCTCCGAAATATGTACATCTGACAATTCCACGCCCAGCTCCGCCGCCGCATGCACAATCTCCGGAATCAGCGATCCGCCGCGTCCGGCATAAATATCCGCGCCGCTTTCACCCGACGCCCGCACTTCAGTCACCCCCGCCAGTACCCTAAGCCGCTCCAGTAACCCGCCGGCTATATGCCCAAATCTCACCCGCAGCAAATATCCGCCCGGAATCGACGCCTTCAATTCTGCCGGCGTTCCCTGCGCAATAATCTTGCCGTGATCGATAATTGCGAGCTGCTCGCATAACGTGTCCGCCTCTTCCATGTTGTGCGTGGTCAGCAGAATCGTCCGGCCCTTCTGGTTGTACTCGCGAATAATCTCCCACAGCAGCAACCGCGTCTGCGGATCGAGTCCCACGCTCGGCTCGTCCAGAAACAGCACCTGCGGATCATGCATCATGGCGCGCGCAATCGAAACGCGCTGCATCATGCCGCCCGAAAATCCCCGCACCAGTTGATCGGCGCGGTCCGTTAGTTTAAAGCGATCCAGCAAAGTTTTCGCCCGCTCCAATCGCTCCTCCGAACTCAGCCCAAAATATGCGCCGTGAAAAACAAGTATCTCGCGCGCCGTCAGAGAGAAGTCCAGATTCGGTCGCTGCGCCACCACTCCAATCTGCCGTTTGGCCGCCGTCTGATCCCGCCAAACGTCGAAATCGCCAATCCAGGCCGTGCCGCTCGTCGGTCGCACGCGCGTCGTCAATATCCCAACCGTCGTCGACTTCCCCGCCCCGTTCGGCCCGAGCAGCCCAAAAATCTGCCCCGGCGCAACGTCGAGATCGACGCCATCCAGTGCCTTGATCTCCACCTTCGGGCCTTTGCTCTTTTTGACCGCCGCCCCAGGCGCGCCGCCCGCCGCTGCCGGTGGAGGCGAGTTGTAAACTTTGCGCAGGTCGCGCGTTCTGATTGCTGAGTTCATCGCGAAAAGTTCCTGATCCGATCTTTTTTCGAGCGCGCCCACGCGCAACTCTTCCGCCAAATTCGTACTGGCAGTATACAGAGCAAACAGCAGTGACTGCATCGCACGCGAACGTTAGGTTTTGGTAAGGCACGGCTTCAGCCGCGGCGCCGAGCCGACCAAAGACGGGGCTTCAGCCCCTGAGGGAAATCCCGCTCGCGACTTCGCCCCGCTCACCTCTCTACCCATTTAGTAATACCCACTCTTCATTACTTACTAACGGCCATTGTCCAGATGGACGGTGTACCCCGGTACTTTGACGTACCCACCCCAGCTTCCTAACATCAACCTACACGACTGTGTTTTTCGAGCCGGTCCCTGCGGATCGTCCGCATTCACGTCGATGAGCTTTGCAAGGAACAGGCGCCACACATGCGATTTAAAAACGGCTTACGAAAACGGTCCACCTCCGCCAGCGGCTTCAGCTTGCTCGAGGTGATGTCCGTGGTTGCCATCAGTCTGACGGTCGGGACGTTTGCCGTCATCAGCCTGGTTCCGGTGATGAATCAACAGCACGTCACGAACGCCTACAACACCACCATCTCCGCCATGCGGCAGGCGCGTGACAATGCGATCTCACAGCGCACTTCATACTCGGTCACATTTTCGAATGCCACCGTTCCCAACACCATCGTCGTCGCGCCCACGCTCGCCGGCTTTCAGGGCGACCAGAACAACGCGACTTATCAGTTGCCTTCGGACGTCACCTTTCTGACCCAATCTGCATTTTCCACTGCGACCCCGCCTGATAACTACGGAGCCGGCACGGCTGCCATCGACTTTGGTTATCCTGCGCCCCAAAGCGGTACCGGCGGACAGACCTCGGTTTATTTCTGCCCCGATGGTTCTTCGCAAAATGCCACTGGAGCAGGCAATTGTGCAGGCATGAATTATTGGAGCGGCGGTGTGATCTATCTCGGCCGCGGCACCGATGTCATGAGTTCGCGCGCCATCACCGTGTGGGGCGGCACCGGCCGCATTCATGGTTGGCGCCTCTACGTCAATACGTCAGGAGTCTACTCATGGCTGCGAAATTGATCCTCCAGAACACATTCCCGCGCAAAGCATCGATGTTCAGCAAGCCATCGATCCGCCGCCGCGCCCCGTCCGGTTTCTCGCTGATCGAGGTCGTCATCTCCATGGCCATTCTCACCACCGGCCTTGTCAGCCTGCTCGGCGTCTTCGGTCTGGCGATGGCAACTACCCAGACTTCGCAGGATGCCATGATCGCCAAGCAGCTCGCCAACGAGTCTTACGAGAGCATCATCACCGCGCGCAACACCACCCAGATTGACTGGGACGACATTCAGAATACGGGTTCCGTGAACTGCCCCATCACCGGCGCTTCCTCCTGCGGCATCTTCCTGGCTCCCATGGAGTCGATCTATAACGCAGGCGTCGATGGAATCTACGGCACCGCCGATGACGCCGCCGCCGGCGAACAGACTCTCCAGGATCCCGGCCCCGATGGCGTCTTCCTTACCACCGACGATCTCTTCATTCCCCTCACCGGATTCCAGCGGCAGATCACCATCTCGCCGCTCTATGACAGCAACGGCAACCTGATCAGTTCGGTGCGTAGCGTCACCATCACCGTGAACTACGTCAATCCCCAGACCAAGCTGCCGCAGAGCTACATCTTGAATTCTTATATTTCGCAGTTCGAATAAACAGCCGGGTAAAGAGCCCGGAAGACAGAGATTGAGATAAAGAGGCGCCATGAGCAACCGCTTAAAAAAACGCGAGAGTGGATTCAGTTTGGTGGAGATGATGGCCTCCGTGGCCCTCGGCGCCATCGTGCTGAGCGCCGCTGTGCAGATGTATACCAAGGGCCTCTCCGCTACCTGGATGGTGACGCAGCGCGCCGAAATGCAGGAAGACTTTCGTGCCGCCTCCAACATGTTGACCAAGGATCTTAGCCTGGCCGGCGCCGGACTCGGCACCGGGGCCGCCATCGCTCTGCCCTCCGGTACCACCCCGCAGTACGGCTGCGACCAGAGCAAGACCTGCTACATCAATGGCGTCGCCGGCCTGTATCCGGTGAACGGAGGTGTTCCCTATATGTATGGGCTGATCCCCGGATACAACAAGGGGCCGATTCTTAACGTCTCCCAGGGAGCCACCGACGTCGTCACCACCATCTACACCGATTCCAGCTTCTATCTGAATTGCTTCACGCCTCAGGTCACTTCCAAGGGCGTCGTAACCTTTTCGCAGCCCGTCTCGCCCAATACCTGGGGGACCGAAGGCTGCTTGCCTTACCCGGTCACCGTGCCGCAAGCCCCGAACGACGCCGCTGCCGGTCTGGTCGCGGGTGACGTCGTCATGATGACCCTCAACGGCAGCACCATCGTGGCTGAGGTCACGGGCGCCGTTTCGACGACCGGCAGTGGCGCAACCGAAACTTTCTCCGTGCCCTTCGCCGATAACGATGCACTCAAACTGAATCAGACAGGCTCCGGCACCGGATTGAACAGCGTGCCCTTGAATGCCCTCGGCGCATCTTCCGCCGCGCCGTGCGGCGCGCAGGGTCCCTGCCGAATTATGATCGTCACTTATTACATTGACAGTACGGTTGCGCCGCCGCGCCTCATGCGTCAGGTCAGCGGACACAGCCCCATGCCGGTCGTTGAAAACGTTGCCTGGATGAAGTTCAGCTTCGACATGTTCAACGACTCGACCGACTCGCCGGCCACCAGTTGTGCAAACCCTGGCTCTGCCACGCCCGCGTGCTCCTCTGGCAGTTCGGTCGGCCTTCTCCCCAACCAGATCAGCAAGATCAACATTCTGAATATGGCCATCAACAGCACGCAGATGGGCTCTCAGTTCGGATTGAATAACGGCTATCAGCGAATGGATTTGCAGACCTCGGTCTGTGCTCGAAATCTGACTTACAACAACGACTACCCCAATTAGCGTGCTCGCGAAGGGGTGGCCGGAGACGGAGTAAAACGATGCGGATGGAAACGATAAAAACCAGTGGCGCCCGGAGTCGTAGTCACAGCGGCGGATTCACTCTGGTCGCGTCCTTGCTGTTGCTGCTGCTTCTGTCGGGGATCGCCCTCGGTCTCATGATGATGGTCAACACCGAAGGCAAGGTCGGCGGCACCGACCTCCAGAACAATCTCGCCTTCCACGCTGCCGAGGGCGGCATCGAAAAGATGTACTCCGACCTCAGCACGGTCTTTCAGACCACGCAGTCGCCGTCCCCCACGCAGATCTGCAACGTCGGTTCGACCGCGAACGCCCCCGCAATCGTCGGCGTTACCTGGACACAGTATTCCGTGATGCCTGGCTCGACCCAGCAGTCCGTTTGCCCGACCGCGCTCACCGCCGTTTGGGGACAAATCAGCGGCAACGGTCCGGACGCCGGCCTCTGGGCTCAGGTCATCCCCGTCAACATGCTGGTCACCGCCGCTCTTCCCGGCGGCCAGGAAGTCAGCATGACCCGCACCTCGCAGGTCGCTCTCATTCCTGTCTTTCAGTTCGGCGTATTTTGCGAGGGCGACTGCGGCTTCTTTGACAGCCCGAACCTCACCTTCGCCGGACGCGTACACACCAACTCCGATCTCTATCTCGGTGTGTCCAGCGGCGCCACCCTCGTCTTCAACAACAAGCTCGAGGCCTACGGCAACGTCGTCACCGAAGTTCTGCCCAACGGCTTGAATTCGACCGGCGGCAACTGGAATGACACCGGAAACGTCTACATCCCGACGAAGAATAATGGTTGCAGCAATCCCGGAGTGGTGACCACCGATTGCACACTCAAGCCCGCCAACAGCTATCCCGTCGGCAGTCCTTACGGCGACGGCAGCGTGCAGGGCATCGGCGGCAATCCCGTGCAGTCCACTTACAACGCAAGCAATTGGAATACTTTCTCGAAGACCACCACCAACAAAATGGTGATCAACGGGAATTATGCCAGCAGCGTCAATCCCGGCACCGGCGCCAAAAAGCTCTCCATGCCCTTCGTTACGGGAACAACTTTCCCCTACGAGATCATTCGCCGCGCCCGTTCCACCGATCCGACCGCTCTTGCGCAGTCGCGCGAAGAGAACCTCGCTCAGATTCACGTGCTGCTGAGCGACGATCCCGCCGAATTGCCGAGCGGCTCCGTGCGCCTTGCCAACATCAACAGTTCCGAGAACGGCGGCGCCAGCTATCCCTATGGCATCCCCACCAGCCGTCCAACTGGCACCAACAGCTATTTCCCAACCGCGCTCGCTACGCCCGCGTCCGGCAACACTTACAACATGTACTTCGCCGCCGCCACCAACGGCTGGTTGCCCGATCCGACCTCTTGTGGTGGTGCGGCTTGCCCCATCCTCAAATGCGCAGGCGGCGTCACTTGCTCCACGCAATTTCTTCCGCCGGACTGGTACTTCGCTCCATCGCCTGCCCCGTCCGGTGCGCAGACTCTTCAGCCCACCAGTTCGCCCGCTGCGCCGCTCGAAGTGGCCGGCACGACGAACCCGACCTCATATCCCTATCCGACTATCGCGCTCTGTTATCCGGTCAGCGGAACCTGGCCGAGCGGTTGCAGCACCACCGCCCCGGCCTATCCTTACTTCGTTGTCCAGAACCAGACCAACGCGGCCGTCTGGAACCTGATCGATGGTTACCTCTACGTCGAATACGAAGATTCAAACGGTACATGGCATAACGTCACCAGTGAATGGTTGGGCCTCGGCTTTGCGCGCGGCATGACTCCGCCGACCGCGCCCGGCACGAACCCGATCAATCCGAATGCCATTCTCCTCTTGCAGGAGCCCGCCGATCGCAACGGCAACTCTTCGTTCAGCTCTCCCGCAGGCGTCCCTGATCCAACCGGCATCGCGCCCCATTGCAGCGCCTGGAACGCAGGCCACACGGCTTGCACCGGTACCTGGAGCATGCCTCTGCCGCCCGAGGTTTTTCCCGATGCCGCGAGTGCCACGCCCTATTTCGGCCTCACCACCACTTCCACTGCTCTCCCCGCTACGGGCAGCACCACCTACACCCCCAATGGGCAGAGCGTCAGCATGTTCAACTGGTACCCCATCAATTTCTATGACGCGCGTGAAGGCGAAGTTCGCGCGGGCGATTGGGGCAACAACAGCTGCACCACCAACGGCCTTTTAAACGCCGTTGAAATCGACATAGGCAACCTCAATCAGTGGCTGCTCGGCAACATCGGTTCCACCGGCAATAAGGTCAATAACGTCACGCAGAACGGATACATTCTTTATTTCTCCGATCGCCGCGGCATGCTTCCGAACCCCGGCCTCGGTTATAAGAGCGGTGAATCCGGTCTGGAAGATGTGATCAACGCCAACTACTCCGGCGACAACTCTACCGGCAACCCCGACGGCCATCTTGAACCTGCGCCCGCCGGCCACAGCACTTCCCCGGAAGATGTCAACCAGAACGGTGCGCTCGACATGTTCGGCACGCCCAACCTCGGACTCGGTCAGTGGAGCGGCGCCATGGCCAACAACACCGGCCTGATCGGCAGCGCGGTCAACCAGAATGTTCAGATCGTTGCCGCCTCGCCTGACAATCCATTCCTCCCTCGCATCGCCTCGTGCTCCTCCACCGCACGCAAGAATTGGGTGAGCGGCGCGCGTCACGTCCTCAAACTAGTCGATGGCTCTCTTGGCAACGTTCCCATGAGCCCCACTTCGACCACCGTTCAGGGCATTGTCTACCATGGCGGCTTCACGGTTGCCTCTGAGAACCCCGTTTACATCCAGGGCAACTACAACAGCAACGCTGCTGACACATTCTTCACGCAGGCTACCTCCACCGGCGTCCCCGGACCGGATATGACCTCGCCTTACCACTCCGCCGCTTCCGTCATCGCTGACACCGTCACCGTCCTCTCCAACGAGTGGAACGACGAGACCAGCATGGTCGGCATCAACGGCAACTCCGACATCACCTATGCTCCGAGCGGCGGCCCCTGGGCCGGCAATCGCGAGATCGTCAACGACAGCTATTACCGTCTCGCGGTGGCCGCCGGAAAAAATATGGCTTTCACCTTCCCGACCTGGGCCAATAGCATCGATTACGGCTTCGGCACCGATGGCGGCATCCACAACTTCCTGCACTTCCTGGAAGACTGGTCGGGCAACAAGCTCAACTACGGAGGTTCGCTCGTCAGCCTTTATTACTCCACCTACAACACCGGAGTCTTCAAATGCTGCACCTACTCCGTCTACTATCCGCCAACTCGTAACTATCTTTTCGACGCCGACTTCACCCAGCCCGCCGGTCTGCCGCCGGGCACGCCCATGTTCCGCGACGTCGAGAGCTTGAGTTACCGGCAGATGTTCACCGCGCGCATCACCGGCCAGTAAACTCCAGCCAGGCGCCCAACTTCAGCAACCCCGATCCGCAAGAATCGGGGTTTTTTATTCGTCACGCACATCTTCGTAACACAGACCTTCATGACACAGACCTTCATGATGAAGATCGCCTGCCATCGGCAAACTGCTTTGCGCCGAAAACAATAACCAAAAAGGTTTTCTCCGTGACTCCGTGGTGAAAGACCTTTCGAAAAATCTCCGGCTTCGTTCGCCTCCCTTCCGTGTTTTCTCCCTTTTTCACCGAGCTACTTCCCGTTTTGGTCATCGTTTGCCCACCCGCATAAAACCTCGCGATTCCGCATCCCTTTGTGCTTTTAGTTGCAAACTCTTTCACACTATCGCCCGTGATAAATCCGGTGTAAACTCGCCCCACAGATCCGTGCTGTGGGTTCTCGCAGAGACTCTACGCCAGGTTGGATCTTCCAGCGGTTGCTACCTAAAAAAAGGAGAAGTCATGATTCGAAGAGCAAGTGTGTTCTCGCTTACTGCCCTTACGATTCTGTTGGCAGTGAGTGTGGTCTCTTGGGGACAATCCCAGTCTCTGTTAACGCGCCACACGCGCGACGTGGTAGTCAGCGGAGAGGCGCAATCGCTCGGCCGCCTTCCCGCCACCAAAACCCTTCAACTTGACGTCATGCTCGCGCTGCCCCATCAGGCTGAACTCAAGAACTTCATCGACGCGCTCTACGAGCCCGGCAACCCCTCGTTTCATCACTTCCTCACCGTTGAAGAATTCACCGCCCGCTTTGGCCCCACCCAGGAGCAATACGACGCCGTCGTCCGCTTCGCGAATCAGAACGGCTTCAAGATCATCAGCGAGCCCGCTCGCAACCGCATGGTAATTTCCATGACCGGATCCGTGGCCGCCATCGAGAAGGCCTTCCACGTCGAGCTTGGCCTCTATCAGCACCCGACCGAGAATCGCTCCTTCTACGCTCCTGACCGTGAGCCCTCCGTCGACCTTCCCTTCCAGCTCTGGAACGTTGATGGACTCGAGAACTATTCCATCCCGCGTCCTGCGCTCATGAAGAATCCCAGCGGCGCGCACGCCAACGCCGTCACCGGCTCTTGTCCTCAGGCTTCCTTCTGCGGCAGCGATATGCGTGCTGCCTACTATGAGGGCACCGCTCTCACCGGCGCCGGCCAGACCCTCGGCCTGTTCGAAGAGGAAGGCACCGACCTCGCCGACCTCACTACCTACTACACCAACGCGAAACAGACTCTGAACGTTCCCATCACTCTGCAATCCGTGAACGGAGCCAGGACAACTTGTCTCGCTGCACAGGGCTGCGATGACACCGAGCAGACTCTCGATATGACGCAGGCCCTCGGCATGGCGCCAAACCTTGCCAGCCTGGTCATGTATATCGGAACCGGTTCGACTCAGACTGCCATCTTTGAGGCGATGGCAACCGCCAATCCTCTCAACGCGCAGTTGAGCTGCTCGTGGTATTGGGGTCCTGCTGATTCCGGCACTCTCGATCCTATCTTCGAGGAATTTGCTTCTCAGGGTCAGAACCTGTTCGACGCAGCCGGCGACGGTCACGACTGGCAGATCAGCGGCTCCATCTGGCCCGCCGACGATGCCTACCTCGTCTCCGTCGGCGGAACCGATCTGACCACCCAGGGCGCGGCTGGTCCGTGGAGCACGGAAAGTGCGTGGTCCGACGGCGGCGGCGGCATCTCCCCGAACAAAATCCCGATTCCTTCCTGGCAGGTCACTACGGCTGAGGGCTGCTCCAATTGCTCGCAGACCTATCGCAACGGTCCTGACGTTTCCGCCAACTCGAACTTCACGTTCTACGTTTGCGCCGATCAGACCGCTTGCACCGCCAATGACTACGGTGGAACCAGCTTTGCCGCTCCCATGTGGGCCGGCTACCTGGCACTCGTGAACCAGCAATATCTTATGAACGGTTCATCCACCACTCTCGGCTTCATCGACCCGGCGATCTATGCCATCGGGTTAAGCTCCAGCTACACCACCGATTTCCACGACATCACCTCCGGCAGCACCGGCTACTCCGCCACCACCGGATACGATCTGGCCACAGGCTGGGGCAGCCCGAACGGTGCCAACCTCATCAACGCTCTCTCCGGACCCGCGGGCCCGTCGTTCTCGCTCTCCGCGAGTCCGAGTACCCTTACCATCGAGCAGGGCGCCACTGGTATCTCTACCATCACGGTCACCCCTTTTGGTGGCTTCAGTGGTAGCGTCACCTTGTCTAACTCGACTCTGCCGAATGGAGTAACACCAACATTTAGTCCGAATCCCACTGGCACCACCAGCACACTCCTCTTCACGGTGTCGACTGGTGCCACCACGGGTACCACCACCGTCACGGTCACGGGTACCTCCGGCAGCCTCACTGCAACGACCTCCATTTCGCTGACCATCACTGCCGCCAGCGGAACGCCGGTTGTCACGCTCACCCCGACCTCGTTGGCCTTCGCCAGCGAAGTCGTCGGCAAAACCTCCGCCGCCAAGACCGTCACTCTGGCGAACACTGGCAGCGGAACGCTTAACATCAGCGGCATCGCTACCACCGGCGACTTTGCAGTCAGCTCCTCGACCTGCCTCAGCACTCTCGCGGCAGGCAAGAACTGCAAAATCAAAGTCACCTTCACGCCGACTCAGGTTGGCGCGCGGACCGGCTCTCTCAACATCACCGATAACGCCGCTGGCAGCCCGCAGAGCGTCTCGCTCAGCGGCACTGGTGCCATATCAGTCACGTTGACGCCCGCTAGCGCGACCTTCCCCAAAACAACGGTGGGAACGAGCAGCGCGGCCAAGACGTTCACCCTCCACAACAAATCAACTGCCGCGTTGACGAGCATCTCGCCCTCTACCACGGGCGCGTTCTCGATCTCAGCGACTACTTGCGGCTCCAGCCTGGCTGGCGGCGCATCGTGCACCTTCAGCGTGGTCTTCCAACCCACGCAGACGGGCGCGACTACCGGCACGTTGGTGGTTAGCGACAGCGTTGGCAGTCAGGTTTCTAACCTGTCTGGCACCGGCAAGTAACAAAGAAACGATCCGCACAAC
>JBAWAI010000109.1:0-2367 GCA_049589215.1 Terriglobales bacterium
GCTCCCCTTTTCTATCTGTCAGCCCTCTTATTTATCGGCCAGTACATCGTAGTTATAGTTCACCATCGCGCGCCGTGGAGCATCCTTCACGCCCTTAAGCGTTACCTTGTGCTCGACTGAAGTGTTCCCGGTCAATCGCGCGCGCCCAAGGTTCACAACTCGCCCATCCGCCATCTCCAGGTACAGTGGAACGATCATCTTGAACTTGTCATCGACTCCCGACTGCGTCACCTTGAAGCTGAAAGCCTGATCCCCGGTCGCATCTTTGTCGAACTTGTAGTCAATCGCATATTTCGGCAAAGCCGTTCCGTAAACATATTCGTTGAAAAACCAATCCAGCCTTTGGTTGCCATCCATGTCCATTTCCGGCGTCATGTGCTTCTCGACCATCGCCTTGAAGTCCTCAGTCGTGGCCGCTTTACCGGAATACGTCTGCACAAAATCGTGCATCGTGTCGCGGAATCTTTGATCGCCCGTTTTGCTCTCCCACATCATCATCCGCACCATGTGAAGAATGAATGCGCCCTTCGGATAAATCAGCGCCCGGGTCACATTGCCACCCGTACGCGAATTGTTGGCGCGGTATCCCATCGTCAAAGGGCCGACGTCAATCGCGCGATAACCTTCAGAGTTGCGCTCCAGCAACGTCTCGCGCTCATCGTTCCAGAATTCAAGAAATTTCTTCGGATTCTTTTCGATCAGGCTCACATACAGCGATGCCGACTCCTCCGCGAAGCCTTCGCTCATCCACTGATCGCGCCCGGAACTGAAGCCCACCGTTTGCCCCCACCACTGGTGCGCGACTTCATGGGCGGTCACCACTTTCCAATATCCGCGGTCCCCGTGATCCAGCCCCAGCGCATGCCGCACCGTGTTGTCGAAGTAATAACAGATCGGGATCCACACCAGTTCCGGCCACGATTGCCCGTAATTGCACGCCGTCTGTTGCGTCAGTTGCAGGTGCTTGAACATCGATGGCCCGAAATAGTCCGTATACAACGTAACCGCCATCTCTCCTTCGGCCAGCGCCTTCTTGTTCAAGCTCGTCGTGCTCATCGTGCCGAGCGCAACTTCCGACGTGTGCGACCGGTTAATGCCTCCAGAGATGTCGTCACCCTGGGCCGCGCGATTCAAGGAATTCACCCAGTCGGGTGACTCTTCATTCGCGTACGACTGAATCAAATAGTCCGGCTTGTTGAGCTTGTTCTCTTCCTCTTTGAATCGGCCAAAGCTGAATCCCGCAACCGTCTGTGGAGCCTCGCTCTTCCAAACAGTCACATTGTGCCCGCCGTCGTTGCTATCCGATACAAGTATCCCGGTGGCGGCCATCTTCATTCCCTTCGGGATCCGCAGCGTCATGTCATAAAACACATAGTTCCCGAAAGAAGCGCCCTGCTGGTTCGGATACCAGTCCTCGCGCGCAACCGGATAGTAGTTCCCGCCGCCCGTATTAATAACCGCATCTTTGCCGCCGTAGATAGTAGTAATAGTGAACTTGTCTCCCGCAGCCAGCGCCTTCGGCAAGATCACCGTAAAATCCGCGTCGTTATTTTTATCCTCCTGAATAAATGAGGCCGGCTGCCCATCGACCGTCACCGACTGCACGCGCAGGGTCGGGAACAAATCCAGTGGCACGACCCGCAGTCCGTTGCGGCGCGCAACGATCTCGGCCGTCGCCTTTCCCTCCAGACTTCCACTCTTCTCAAAAGTCACATCTAACACTTGATGCTCAATCTTGCTTGAGCGCCCGGTCCTGATCTTATTATCCGCAAGGTTTAACGAAACCCAGTCGCCCCACTTATTGTCTTCAAAGGTTAAAAAATTAACCTGACTGCTGCCGTGCAGAGGATCGATCTCGAACTCTTCCTTCCCGCTATAACGGCGTCCATGAATGTAAGCGACAAAGTAGCCGCCCGGCTCGGGGCTGAGCACATCGACAAGAAGCCGGGCCTCCAGATTCTCTTTGAACTTATGCCGCGTGATGTTTTGAGCGTCTTTAAGCGCTCCGCCATCGCAGCTTCCACCCGGCGCTCCACCCGTTTTTTTCACCTCGTCATAGGTCGCATCGGTAAAACGAAAGACGGCCTGACTGAATGTTTCATTGAACTGATCTTCTTTAGTAAGCAGCCGCAGGCTCGCGCGCTCGGAGCCGCTCGGCGGATCAAGCACAAAACTCCCATCGCCATTGAACACCGCCCCGGTAACCTTCCCGTTCACCGGCCCGACAAAGCACATCGTGCCGGAGTTGAGATGAAATGTTCCGGCGTCGCGCTTCAAAGTCAAGTTAGTTACGGTCACAGTCTCGCCGCTGAGAGAGAGCGCGCGAAGTTGCTGGTAGAAAGGATCCGAGTTAGGTCCAGGCACAAC